>CP135238.1:1707500-2007500 GCA_032834875.1 Sulfuracidifex metallicus DSM 6482 = JCM 9184 | reverse complement strand
AAACATATTGTCCAGGGCCTTAGCTATGTCTCTTATGGAAATTATACCCTTAAGTGTGCCATTCTGATCCACTACTGGTAAGTGCCTTATATTGTATGACCTCATGAGGCTTAATGCTCCAGTTATAGGAGCGTCTTCCCTTACAGTTATTAACGATGAGGTCATAGCGTTCTCGATGGGTTCGTCCAGAGATTTCCCTTTTCCTATTGACCTTACTACGTCCCTTTCAGTTGCTATTCCTATTGGTTTACCGTTTCCATCTACGACTATTACTGAACCTACATTTTTATCTGTCATTATTTTAGCCACTTCCTTAATGGTAGTTTTCTTTTCAGCGGAAACTACACCTTCCTTCATATATTCCTTTACTAATTCTTCTTCCATGTTAGTAAATTTGTCAGAAAAATCTTTAAACTCTCCTATCGATTTCTTGTCGTTAGTAAATTTGTCAGAAAAATCTTTAAACCCTAGTAGAGAGTTTCACATATGAATCTGACGGTCTTAAGACTTAAGTTAAGCATGTTGATGGCTAGCATAGGGATAATTCTTCTAGGACTGGCTATAGGACTTATTGTGGCTAAGTTAGCTTTCGGAGCTACTATAGGGATTTCGTTAATAATGGGGCTTCTTACGTTTATCATTATACTAAATGTGATTCAGTGGCTATTTGGTCCTTATCTTATACAAGCCATTTATCATACTGTGGAAGTAACTCCAACTGATCCGCAGTATAGTTGGTTGTATAGTTTGGTTTCTGAGGCAGCATATTACAATAAAATTCAAATGCCAAAGGTATTTATAGCAAACGTTCCATTTCCTAATGCCTTCGCATACGGAAGCCCAATTGCGGGGAAGAGAATAGCGTTCACCATGCCAATCCTTAAGTTATTAAATAGGGAAGAATTGCTTGCAGTTGCAGGCCACGAATTAGGTCACTTAAAGCATCGTGATGTTGAAGTAATGCTTGCTGTAGGTCTAATTCCAGCTCTAATATTCTATTTAGGCTATTGGATCTTTTGGGGAGGCTTATTTGGAGAGGGAGGAAATAGAAATAACAACGGTGGTTTGATATTACTTGTAGGCTTAGCAATGGTAGCAGTAAGTTATCTATTCCAGTTTCTAGTATTATTTATAAACAGAATGCGCGAAGCTTATGCCGACGTAAACTCTGCTACCACAGTGCCCGGAGGAGCGGAAAATCTACAAATGGCTTTAGCTAAGCTTACCTTAGCTACAGATCCTAATGCGTTAGAGAAGTATAAGAAAAAGCAAGGTGCTACTGGTCAATTGGGAAGTATGTTGTTCTTCAATTCTCCAAGTCCAGACGAGGAAATTCCAGCTTATAATGCACAACAACTAGTGGAAGTGTGGAAACATACCAAAGTTTCTGCACTCTCAGACTTCTTCATGGACCATCCACATCCAGCCAAGAGAATTCAGTTACTAGAGAAAATTAAAAGAAATATGTAAAATCACGGACTTGAATTAATGTATTATTAAATACTTAAAACTAAAATAATTTTTATTATTGGTTCTCTTGATCTGATATTAGCTTTATATTGTTATAGACGGAATATATCTATTTTTTTAAAAAAGTTATTAATTAAGAATATTTGTAATATCTTTCTTTTTTAATATCAAGGAAACCTCATAATCTATTTAGATCTATGTTTTCTATAAACTTCATTTTTATTAGAAAATTTTTTCCATTATAGTCATGCATAACATAACATTAGTTTTTCTCTCCTTGGTACTCGTTTCGTTTGCAGTTACAGTAGTTGGTTCTACATCAAGCAACTGGTACGTTTCAATAAACCCCTCTCAAGTAACTCTTATAGTTGGACCCACAAATTCGTCTTATATTATACATGAATTGAAACAAGCTAAAACTTCAGTCTACTCGGAGATTTATGAGCTAACTTGTACAGAGATTGTAGAGAATTTGGCTGAATTGGCCAGGCAAGGTGTTAACGTATATGTCGTGCTTTCAGGTAGCGTTTATGGTGGAATACCATCAGATGAAAAACAGTATATAAATCTCTTGAACTCTTCCGGAGTCCATGTGAAATTTCAATACGATTTCACCTTCGTCCATTCTAAAGTTTACGTAATAGATAACAAGACTGTAATATTAGGTTCCATGAATCCTACGTATTACGGTATGTACATTGATAAAAGCATTGATATAGCTATTCATAATTCCTCTATAGCTAAAGTATACGCAGGAATCATATTACGTGATTTTGAGAACGAGCCCTTAAATTCAATTAATTACCCTGGCGTTGTGGTATCTCCTATAAACAGTTATAATCGTATTTCGTATCTATTATCTCAGCAAGGTACTTTATACATCGCAATGGAAGAACTCTATCCAAGCTCTGGCCTATTCAATGAGATAGCTTCTCATAAAACAGTTATAGGTGTAGTCTCAGATTACTCTGAGGATAGCGAGGCATCATCACAGTTTGGTCTAAAGCAGTTGCATGATATGGTGGCTAAAGTGATTGTAGTAGGGAATTACGTATATATAGGATCTATTAATCTAGATTCAACCTCGCTCACGAAAAACAGGGAACTTGGCATAATAATTAAGGATCCTCTTTTAGCCTCAGAGCTGAAATATCTCATAGTAGAATGGGGAGGAAAGCCATATCATGTTTCTTTTTTCGATAAATATAAAGTCTATATAATTATTGCAATAGTAATTATTTTGATTTTATTGACAATTATGCTCAAACGTTATAGGAATATTAAATAATATAATAATTATTAATTCTTTTAAATTAAAAGAAATAATACATTATTCTAGGTTATATTTAAATATATTTTTAAGTGATAACCAAATTTTTGACAGCACTTTTTAACTTCATTTTAGAGTTAACTTCGAATGCCACAGATTAGGATACCCATAGAATGGTACGACTTGATATCTTATATGGCGTCTACAAGAAGAAAGAAATTCTCCGATTTCCTGGATTATATTTTACACACAGACGAATGTATAGGCTTAAACGAAGTGAGCCCTACTGCCTTCAGGAAAATATCCTTGAGTTCTGACGTTAGTGAAAATGAGATTTCAAGGAAGATAAAGTACTTCCTTTTCTGTAGGTGAGATTCATGGAAAAACCCGAATCTACGGGTCTAGTAAGGGTAGGCTTCTATAATTTAGCATTGAAGTTGGCAATAGCACCGCTGTCATTTGCGTTTTCCCTTTTAGTTGTCAAGTATTTATCAAACCCTCCATATGGTCTGGAGGTCTTCGGAACTTGGCAATATATCTTCACATTAGTAATAGGTTACTTTACCATACCTGCAGACATGTTCTATTTTATAACCTCTAGATACTCATCGGAGGGTAGACCTGTAGGCGGACTTTTGGTTATTAACGGGATATCAGGACTATTTTCCTCACTTATATTCCTAATTCTAATTCCTTACTTCGTATATGCTTCCCATTTTGACTATCCCTTTTACTTTTACTTGTCTATTTCTCTTATATTAATTTATTATTTGTATAGAATATCCAACGCGATGGTAATAGGAAGAACTCCAAAGAAAGTAGGAGAAATAGCAGCAGTTTTCCAAGTGGTAAGATTATCTTCAGCCATAATCATGATGTTCATATTCAACTTGTCCATAGCAGCAGTAATTCTAGCATATGATTTTGGTTATTTAGTTCAAATTTTATTAAATTTATTATATATAAAATCAAATTTAAAATTGGATTTCCATTTGGCTCAGTTGCTATAAGGAAGTCCCTTCCAGTCACAGTGTACTATCTTCAGAACGTAATTGAGGCTAGCTTAGTTTGGGTAGTGGTCTCAATTAGTGGAAATACGATCACGGTATCATATTTCGAATCAGCCTTCGTTCTAGCTAACGTGATAACTTGGTCCCAGGCCACTCAGACTGGTTTAATAAAGAAATTGTCAGAGACAAAGGACCCATCAGTTATAGAAACGTCACTGAAGCTTTTCTCTCTAACATCGGGTCTCTTCATGTTCATCATATTTGCGGAGGGGAAGGACATTTTATTTAAATTGAGACCTGACTATGTAAACTCAATCTTTGCCTTGTACGTAATATCGTTCTCTAACCTGATAAGAGGAATTTACTCAATATTTTATCAAAGTATATTGATGAAGGATGAAACCTTGTCTATAGAAGGACAAGGAGAGTTGAAAGGAGAGCTAGCCAAACTCACGAGGATTAACTTACTTCTTTCAATAATTGGAGTAATAATTTCAATATTGCTTATAGAGTTTCTAAAAAGCTATCCTTATTTCATTATTGCTGTTTTCATGTCGATGGGTCTTCTGATTAATTCGTTTTCTATGCTCTTTACCTCTTATAGGTCATCAAGAAGACTCTACAACTTTAAGGTTCCACGAGAGTTCTTCATACCGGTTTTACTTTCCTTCTTGGGAATTCCTTTCAGCTTCTTAATGGAAGGCAAGTCCTATCTTGACATTTTAGTTTATGGTGTTATCTCAATTGGCATTTTCTCTGCTCTAAATTTGATTAACCCTTACTTTAGGCAATTGGGGCGTAATGTAATAGGATTTATTAAGTCAATGAAATAATCGAAACTAATGTCAGGTCTTGAAATAAGAATGAGGAGACTTTTCTGTCACGGTAAAGCCTTCGTTGTAGCCTTGGATCACGGGCTAGTTATGGGACCAATGAAAGGGCTGGAATCGCCTGAAGATGTTATTCCGAAGTTAAGAAACGGACCAGATGCACTTCAAATGAGCCCTCCAATGGTAAAGCTAGTAAAGGAGAACTTTTTTACAAAGTCATCTCCGATGTTGATAGCTAGACTGGATACGGCTAACGTATGGAGGGATAAGTACTTTGAGCACAAGGAAGGATATTATTCACAGCTATTTTCAGTAAAAGACGCAATAAAGGCAGGAGCTGACGCTGTTGTCACTTACTTGGTGGTAGGTTATGACTCGGATCAGGTAGAGGGATATAATGTAGAAACTTTAGCTTCAATAAGAGCGGAGGCAGAGGATTACGGTATTCCATTTATTATCGAACCCTTACAAGTAGTGAGGGGAAATCCTGACTCTGTAAAGGAAACCGAGATAGTAAAATATGTAACAAGGCTAGCTTCGGAGATTGGCGCAGACATATTAAAAGTAGATTACACTGGTCAGGGATTTCAGGACGTTGTAAAGGTGGGGTTTTCCCCGATTCTTATAAGGGGAGGTCCTAAGACCTCAAACGACACCGAGTTCCTTAATATGCTTAAGGACGCATTGGACGCTGGGGCTAGCGGTATTACCGTAGGGAGGAACTTGTGGCAGTCTAAGAACATAGAGGTAATGACCAGAGCCATAGCTAAACTGGTTCACGAAAATGTAGATGTTGGACAAATTTTAAAAGAATTAGGTCAATCATAATCTAATGGGTTTTAGGAAGATATGTCCCCTAAAATTGTTTTCTTATAGCGCACTTGCAATTATAGTTGCAGTTTACACTTACTTCACCGTAACGACCTACGCGTTCGTTAATGCGTATATAGGGGACGAAGTTTGGTACCCTACGGCAGCATATAACATACTTAAGATCATATTTCATATCACTCCACCAATGTATTTTCCTTATTCTAATGAGGCTGGAATACAGACCTATGTGAATACGTGCCATCCTCCTCTGGCCAAATATTTCATGGCATCTACAATATTAATCCTAGGATATCAGCCAGCTGCATGGAGAATCTGGAGTTGGGTCTTAGGAGACTTGATGCTTATAGTGGCCTTCTTCCTTGGCAAATATCTGCTCGGAGATCATGGATATAGAGCGTATTTGGGAGGAATTGTGTCGACCCTCTTGGTTGCTTTAGATCCCAATATATGGTTGCTACATGGCGTTGCTATGTTGGAAATATATGTCTCATTCTTCGGAATTTTATCTCTATATTTCTTGCTAAAGAAGAAATTACTATGGGGAGCTATAGCTCTAGGCCTAGCAATGGCGTCCAAGGAGCCTGCGTATCTTTTGATCTTGCCTTTCCTTTACTATTTAGGGGATTTGAAGAAGAGTCCCATAGATAGGACAATTTACGGGCTTGGAATACCTATAGTAACATTCGGAGCATTATCTCTACCTATAATTGACTATTATGGTGGCTTCTTAAGCTGGTTAAAGGGTACATTTTTAGATAGGGCATCATGGGATATAACTAACGGTCATATAAGCTTGGCTGACGTCAGTCAAATATCCACACCTTGGGGCTGGTTCATGAACATCCATCCATTCTGGATGGGCTTTCATTTTTACGCTACTACTAATCCTTTCATAATGCTTTTATGGCCCATACTTACAATTATAGTCATTTTAATGAAGGAGAAGAACCTCATATTCACTAGTATGTGGGCATGGACAGAGTGGTTGGGTTTCCTGATGGTATACTTCTTAGGTAACCATACATTATTCAGCTTCTACGTTACAGATTTCTCCCCGGTTGTAGACGTTTTCGTAGCAGTTTCAATGATTTACTTAGTTGATAAGCTAGTTCTTCGTCAGGAAAGAAAATCCAGCCTTCAAGGGAGTTCTAATATAGAAAATGGAGATAATGATGGTAACAATAAATCTTTCTGAATTAATTCTACATTTCTTGGTTGGGGAAACTTTAATACGCAAACGAATCTAACATAGACTATATGTCAAATAAGGAGAGCAGACAAGGTCAACAACCACCTCCAAAGGAACTAAAGAGGGATATAGGATTTCTAGATCTCACTTTTTTATCTTTAGGCGGTCAATCTCCGTTTCTAAGTATACTTCTTTACGGTACAGTGACTATCATCGAAGCTGGCCTTTTCGGTCCTATAGTTATACTCTTGGGTACTTTATTAGTTCTACTTAATGGTTTGGCAGTTTATGAATTATCCAAGAGGTTTACTAAAGCAGGAGGTTATTACACTTATGCCTTTTACTCTTTAACAAGGAGATTAGGCTTTGAAACTGGATGGGTTTACTTGCTTTACTCAGTAGCTTATGGTTCAGCTTACATACTTGGAGCTGGATATGTAATGTCTAGCGTTTTGGGCATATCTCCTTGGATCACTGTATCGGTAGTATTAGGTTTAGGATCTGCTCTTGTATTAAGTGGAATTAAACCTTCTTCAAAATATGCCATGTTCGCAAGCATATTGGAAATAGTCCTAATGACCACCTTAGCTATACTTTTCCTTCACTCAACGGGTTTTAGATTTTATAACCCGTTCTCTAAAATTCCGTCATTTGGAGACATAGCATTAGGAATTCTATTCGGTTCCTCAATACCTACAGGATACGGTTCAATAACTCCTAACGCAGGAGAAGTTAAGGACCCAAAGAGAACAGTAAGCAGGGCTATAGTTACAGTAATACTTATCGGGGGATTACTTGCAGCATTCGATGTCTATGCTATTACAGATCATTTATCCTTTTATGGATTAAACCCAGCTAACGTTAATATAGTATCTTTAATAGAGAGTAGGTTCGGCGTTGTTACTTTTGCATTAGTTATATTCGGTGCCATGAATGATTCTATTCTAGCAACCCTTGCCTATATGACTGCTACTTCAAGGACAATATTTGCAATGGCATCAAACGGTCTATTTCCAGAGAAATTATCTCAGTTAAAAAATTACAAACCTACAAATGCAATCTTAATTACAATTGCTCTCTTCTTTGGTATAACGGTGCTTTCTTTATTCTCACTCATGCAAGCATTTGAGGCATTCGTGGTAGTAAGCTCAATATCTCTATTCGCCAATTTGTTCATACATCTTGCAGCAGATTCATCACTTTTTAAGATCTCTCTAAAGAGGGCTAGCAGAAGGAGAACTGAGATAGCATTAGCTATAGGCGGCGCAGTATTCACTATAATTGATTTGGTAGCTTCAATAGGAAATACATCGTATACGATGGTTTACGTCTTTTTTGCCTGGATAATCATAGGTTTTCTCATAGCGGAAGTAGAAGATATGGCAAAGCAAGAACAGAATGAGGCTGAAGCTGAAGAAAAACATCGTTCCAGATCTTAAAAATTAAAAAGAGGTATATAACCGAATTTGTTATCAAAGATTTCCCTCTCCTTTTCATCAAGAGATTATTCTTAGGCTTTTTATTTTGTTAATTTTAAACAATTTTAAGTCTAAAATATATAAAATAATTCTACCGTTACGTTTTTTATTCATTTACATGATTTCATCATATGAACCAAATAGAAAAAATGGTGATAACTTCGGCTGGTAAAGGTACTAGAATGAAGTATATTACCTCTGTACTTCCTAAATGCCTATTGCCTCTACTAGTTAAGGAGGAGGGAAAGAAGGTAGCTAAGCCAGTTATTGATTTGATAATGAACAATGCAGAAAAAATACGTGTAAACAAGTTCTGCATCGTAGTAGGGAAAATGCAAGGCAGAATTCTAATGGAGTATCTTTTCGATAGAGGACCAACTTTCGTCTTTCAGAATGAGCCTAGAGGTTTTGGAGATGCAGTGTTGAAGGCCGAAGACTTTGCAGACGGTTCACCTTTTTTTGTCCATGCTGACGATGGAGTTCTTACCTCTGGTTACGACGTTCTAGCTAAAGCTTTCTTGGAAAATGATGCTGATGCGGCATTATTCGTAAGGCGAGTAAAAAATCCAAGGAGATATGGTATTATAAACTTTGAAAAGGAAGAGCAGTTTATGGATCATAGTTTATATTATGTGAAGAACGTTGAAGAGAAGCCAGAATCCCCTAAGTCTGACTTAGCTATAGCAGCAGTGTATATTTTCAAGCCTGATCTATTCTCAGCACTTAAGGAAGTTAAGGTAGATCCGGCATCAGAAGTAGAGCTAACATATGGGATAAAGAAGATGTTAGAAAAGGGGAAAAAAGTGATAGCCCTTTCATTAGACGGATATAAATGGCTTAACGTAGGTGACCCTGACAGTTACTTTGAATCGTTTACATATGCATATAAGGAACTTTAAAATATCACGTTTGTATAAATAAATCATATGATCCTGGTTGGTGTAGACGGAGGAGGTACTACGACCGAGGCTATAGCATATGACACTGAAACCAAAAAAATGACATCTGCTGAAAGTGGACCAGGGAATTTTCATAACGTAGGCGTAGCGGAGGCAGTTACAAATGTAATGACGGCAATTAGGCGTGCAACTGGAGGCAAAATTCCAGATTTAGTTTACGTTGGGCTTGCTGGAATGGATTCACGTTATGATTATGAAGTCATGAAGGTAGAATTAAAAGATGCAGGTAAGAAGACGGTGATTGATCATGATGGCTTCGTAGCTTTATACGGCGAAACTAAAGGTAAGCCTGGGATTATAGTAATATCTGGAACTGGAAGCGTAATAGTTGGTTATGATGGTAAGTCTAAATTAAGATACGGTGGTTTAGGTTGGCTACTATCTGATGAAGGTTCAGCCTATCAAATAGGGAGGGACTTACTTAGAACTATAGTTAAAATGATGGACGGTAGATTACCTAAAACGTCAATATTAGAAAAAGCGTTGCAGTTTATGGGAGCTAAAGATGTAGACGATCTAGTTAAATGGAGCTATCATGAAGGTCATAGAGTCAAAGAAATAGCGTCCTTAGCAAGAGTTGTACATGAATCTGCTAAGGAAGGAGATGAGACTGCTAACGCAATATTAAAGAGAAATGCTGAAGAGTTAGCTATGAGCTCATCGCAAATGAGCAAGAGATTAGGCGTAAGTACAGTTTATCTGAAAGGAGGAATGTTTGACTCGTGTATATATTTTAACTTCTTCAGGAGTTACTTGGAGAATTGCAACGTAAGGACTGTCAAGTCAAGAGTTAATGCAGCGTTTGGTGCACTTTTACTTGCTGCACGCGAAGCTTCCATGACTCTAGATATAGAAGAGGTAAATGATTGATTATTTTTACAAGTGAAAAATGAGTTAAATATTGCAGCGCGAGAGTTCTTTTAGGTTTTTGGCTTCATTTAATCAATTCCAATTTTCAAAGTGTTTATGAAACGAAAGAAGTATAATTCTTACGCTACGAAGTCTTCTTACAGAGAAGGGGGTTAAGGGGGCGGAAAGTCTCGCCTTTTAAGGCGGGGATGGATAGCCCCCCTTATAAAAGGTTTAAATATTTCTTTTTTCAAAAATCTTTTAGTGACGCTAACGATGCTCCTCCCCAGCTCGATTGTGGGCTTAATGGGACTGTGAGAGGAGCAACCATCATCTTCCTTTTCCTTCAAGGGACTAGAGCTCAGCAATGAAAGTCCCCTACCCACTCTGTCCAAATGGGAGTGGTTCTCTGAGCCACTCGACTGCCCACCAAATGAGAGATGTAATCCCGAATCGATGGTGGGAACTATGAACCCTCTGGAGGGGAACCCTCGCCCTTCCAGGGCGGGGAGGAAGTCAGAATAAATTATACTGGTAAAGCTATTCCTTCACCTCTTGGATCTGCTACTCCTATCCTCTTTTGATTCTTGACCACCTTCAGAGCTTGAACTATTCCAACTTCAGGCGACATGTAGTCGGTTGGAGTTGCTGGTATCCCTAACCTTTTCTCAGCTATCACCTTACTGCCTAAGTACATAAACCTAGGTGCAGATACCGCTTCATCTATTTCCATGTTATAATCTGCATAGTATTCGAAGACTTGTGAGTGTATTTGAGGTCTCAAATCTCCTCCAGCACATCCTATGATCAGTCTCTCTTCTCCTTCTCCTCTCTCAGCTATTAATATGGATAAAGTATGGAGAGGCCTCTTCTTGGGTTTCGGAGCGTTAACTCCATCTGTAAATCCTGCTCCGCGATTATTGAAGGTTATATCATTTACCACTATTCCAGATCCAAAGGGATAAAATAAGCTCTGAATCATTCCTACATCATTTTCTCCATCTGATACCACCAGGAAAGTAGTGTCGCCGTCTCTTACCTTCACGTCTATTCCGTTCTCTATTAGTTTTCTACTCAAGTAACTCTTGTCTAGTATACCATCAGGAACCTTGTAGAAGTTAGGGTCGGTGACAAACTTATTTCTATCTTCATAGGCCAAAGCACTTAGTCTTAGATGTTCGTTTACTCTAGATACATCATTAAAAGGCATTCTATTTATGTCAGCTAGCTCTATCATTTTAAGAAGTTCAAGAGTTGTAATTCCCTGTGAATTAGGAGGTATTTCGTAAAGCTGAAAATCCTTGTAATTTGTCTTTATAGGTCTAGCAACTTCGCCATGGAACTCAGAAAAGTCGGTGAAGTCAATTGGGACGCCCTTTCTCTTAAGCCCCTCAACTAGTTCTTCAGCAATCTTTCCTTCATAGAAAAGGCGGGGATCTTTTGAAATTTCCCTCATTATTCTTGCCATACCTCTTAACTTTATAGAATCTCCAAATCTTCTTCCTGCATATACGGAATCCCACTCTTGGGACATTTTGCTTGATGAAACTATAGCATGATGTAAGCTTCTGTTTACGAAAAACCCATTTTCAGCTAGCTTTATTGCTGGATTCAGTAAATTATCTAAAGGTTCTGTAGAGAAGTTATTGTACATGAAATCCCAAAGATCTGCTAAACCGGGAACTAAGACCGTGAGAGGCGATCTCTCGCTAGGGATAGCTTCAACGGTAAGACCCTTTGGTGAGATGCTAGACGCGTTATAAACTATTATACCCTCTGGAGTCCTAGCCATAAGGAAGCCATCTCCACCCAAACCACTAGTGAATGGCATAACCACTGATAGCACTGCGCTAGCAGCTATTGCAGCGTCGAACGCGTTGCCACCGTTCTCTAATACCTTAGCTCCTACGTGAGACGCAATATTGCTCTGCGTTGCTATTACCTTTTTTCCTATAGCTGAAGGCATATCAATGTTTTTATTCCTTCAATATAAAAAAGGATATGTGTAGTCAAGGTCTGATGAAAGCAAGTGGTAATCTTGGATATTCCAGATAATGTGAAGAATAATTTAGAGGAAGGTGTTTGTATAACTTGTTGTGATAGCGTAGTTCTTTGCATGTCAGAAGATTATCCCATGACTAATGATGCCTACGCTGCAACGGAGGTAGATAGATCAGATCAGAATTTATTAATAAGGCATATTATATATGACGATCCAAGCAATCCTCTTACCGTTGAATATATAGCGGACAGGAAATTCATTTCTAGAGTAATAAATCAAGGTTACGTAAAGGTAATATTTCTTGACAAGTTACTTAATGAAGAAGTTTCGACTAAAGTCAAGCTAGGAAAGGAGGAGATAGCCATCATAAAAAAGGAAGCTTCAGTCTAAAGTGGAGACAAATAAATGCTATCATTCGTATTTCTCACGTATTTCTCATAGTCTCTCTTCAACCATGTCATAACGATACAAGATAAGTTTTAAGCCATCTTGAATATAGAAGCCTATGGGTAAGGATGAGTTCTTCAATGACCTTGCAGAGTCAATAAAGGACGGAATTCAAAGGAATTATAGAAACCTAGTCTTCATCCAGAGCAAGGACTCTTATTTAAAAATGAAGAGTGTATTAAAGCTTTATCTGAGCATCAAAGACAATGTCTCCATAGTCTACGGATTTCATCCTTGGATAAAGGAAGCAAAAGACAGAATGAGAGAATTAAGAGAGGAATTGGAGGATTATCGATTCGAGGACGTGGACTATTCAAACGCCGAGTGGTACATGGGTAACACATACGACGTTGTCATAATGGACATGACGGATAACTTTCAACCTAATAACGTAGGAAGAATGGTTGAGCTATGTCGTGGAGGTGGTCTTATTATCATTTATACCGACAACCTGAAGGAAAATAAGTTATTTAAGAATTCCATAATGAGGGACGGAAAAGTTCTCTCATTTTATGAGGATAGGTTTCTAAGAAAACTCTCAGAGCATGAGGGAATATTCATAATAAACGGAGACGTCTTTCAGTCTAGGACTTTCACTGGCCAAGTCGAGTCCCCTCCTGAGAGAAAAGTTGAGAGCAAAAATGCACCATCAGAGATACACGAACTCTGTAAGACTGTGGACCAAGATAAGGCATTAGAGGGTTTATATTTCATCATGAGCTCTGGAAAAAGGTCGATTTCAATTACCGCTCCAAGAGGAAGGGGAAAGAGCGCAGTAGTAGGGCTCTTTTTAGCTTCTCTATCTTCAGAAGACAGGAAGAAACCTTTAAAGGTTTACGTGACCTCACCTTCTATAGCAGGCGCCTCTCAAATATTCGAGTTCATGGTAAAGGGTTTAGAGAACTTGGGCGTAGAATATTCGGTTAAGAAGAACTCTAACGTTATTTCGTCAGTAAACACTGAAAGCATGAAGGTCTCTTATATTCCACCCGATGCAGCATACTCCGAGGAAGGCGATATTCTAGTCGTGGATGAGGCTGCAGCTCTAGGTATAGCCTACATAGATATGATATCTAGAACGTGGACAAAGACAATTATGGTAACCACTGTCCACGGCTACGAAGGTTCGAGCAAGGCGTTCTCCAAATATTTGAGAAAACTTGCCGACAATAGGAAGATCAAGCTAAAAAATATATCCATGGATTATCCTTTGAGGTACGCTAAAGGAGATCCGGTGGAGAAATGGTTATATGACGCCCTCCTTTTAGACGCAGAACCAGAACTTCCAGAGGGAGACCTTTCAATTCTTTCTTATGAGGAGATACCTAAAGAGGAACTTTTCACGGACGACTCAAAGTTAAGGCAGGCCTATGGAATCATGGTTACCGCTCATTACAGAAATAATCCAGACGACTTAATGATTATGGCAGACGGCGTTCATCATATCATTAGGGTGTTGTCATCTTCCTCCTATTATGTATCCGTAGCTCAGCTTTCAGAGGAGGGAGGGATGGACGACGACAAGGTAGAACTTGCCATAAATGGCGGTATCTTCGACGGAGATCTAATACCTGATAGAGTAATAAAACACGTTAGAATTAAGGAGTTCGGTAAACTGCATGGCTGGAGGGTAGTTAGAATAGCTACAGCACAAGAAATTCAGGACAAGGGCTTGGGCAGTGAAATGTTACGTATGATTATTGAGGAAGCCGAGGATAATGGTTTGGATTGGGTAGGTTCATCTTTCATGGGAGATCCTAAGGTTCTTAGGTTCTGGATAAAGAACGGCTTCATTCCAGTTCACGTTTCACCCAAGAGAAACGAGAAACTGGGTGACTTTCCGGTAGTAGTAGTGAAACCTATATCGGAAAAGGCTAAGAAAATAGTCTCCATAGCTGCAACAGTACTTAAGGAGAAGCTTCTCAATACGCTTCACGATGTCTACTTTAACATGAATCCTGAGATAGCTAGACTTCTCATAAACGGAACTGGAGCACATAAAGAAATAGATATAAATCCAATTTATCTAGATAAAGTCTTAGCTTTTGTGAAAGGAACAAGTCCTTATGAGTCCTCTGCAGACGGAATACATATGTTAGTTCTGAAGTATTTCTGGGACTCAAAGAGGAAGTGGTCTATAATGCCAGACGAGGAAGAGTTTCTGATTGCTAAGGTGATACAAGGTAAGCCATGGGGTAACGTATCAGCAGTCCTTTCCTCTAGCAGATCTCAAGTGACAGAGGGAATATATACCTCAGTAGCTGAGATGCTCAATAGGTACTATGGTTTAACCATAGATTCACCTTTAGGTGTGATGATTTCACAACACGGCGATTTAAATGAGCGGATGCACCTCGACTGATTGGTTTTTTAATTATTTTTATTTACATTGAATTTAATGACCAATCTCTATAGAAGAATAAGTGATAAGATAGAGAAAATTATATTACTTTCTAAAAAATTAAAGTAGAAGTAAGCCCAAGCTATTCAGTATTATTGCAACTACAGTAAGCAGAGAGAAGAATTGATGCGTAGCTATAGACGCTCCTGGCTTAAGTGGATCTCTATTTATAGATTTGTATACCCATAGACCGACTCCAATCACTCCTAAAGTGAAGATAAATGTAAGCCAATAATGTAGGATGATTACTGCAATTACGAATACTACTGCTAGAATTCC
Organism: Sulfuracidifex metallicus DSM 6482 = JCM 9184; assembly: GCA_032834875.1. Classification (NCBI taxonomy): domain Archaea; kingdom Thermoproteati; phylum Thermoproteota; class Thermoprotei; order Sulfolobales; family Sulfolobaceae; genus Sulfuracidifex; species Sulfuracidifex metallicus. Next base: position 1,992,482 of record CP135238.1, on the reverse strand, counting down.
ATGTATGCCCCATGCAATCTGTAACTTTCTCTGTGCGTTAGGGTCGTCAGGCCTTTTGGATGGACTGAACTCAGCTTTAGGTGCCAACTTTTTAGCATGGTTAAGAACGTCTCCTATTTTAGCTCTCATCCTTCTAGTTCCAGTTACAACGCCGCCCATGAAAATGACGAAATATAGAAAATGAGGAGGCTCTATAGCTTGAATCAGGAAGCTTACTACATTTACGGAGAAGTAACCTTCACCATGAAGGAACAGTAGAAAATATGAGACGAATGTAGTGTATGCAGCTATATCATGTATACCTTGGAAAGGCGAAGGCAACTTACCCGCTAATACGTAAAGTGTTGCCATACCTAAAAGAGCAGTGGCAACTATTGAAAGGAATCCTATTTCTGTGAAAGGAGATGGGTAAAATATTAATAAACCTAAGGAGAGTAATCCAACAAGGGTAGCCATTATCCTATGTAGGGCCTCTGGGTCCTTCTTTGCTGCTATTTGCATCATGTCCTTAGTGTATGGCCATTTAGTTCCTAGAGAAAGACCATAACCATATCCTTCAACTATACCGCCAAGGACTATGTTAGTCCCTGCTAATGCGGTCTCTAACAAAGCTAGGTAAGGCAGTATCATAATGATAATGTTTTTCCTAAATCTAAAAAGCTTTGTTTATCTGTTTGTAAAAGAAAGGAATTATCTATCGATATATTGGTTAGAACTTATTTTATTTGTAGATTACTATAAATAGTCTATATATTTATATCTGTATTCTTGAACATCTTATTAATTTTTAATTCTTGTATAGTTAATATAGATATAAATGGATATAAATAATGATATATCAATCATCTTCATGTTAATCATTTGTTGAATTTTATAAAGCTTTAGTTTAATGTTTAGTCTCATTAATTTTGTTAAATAAATATTTATCATTAATAGTGAATATAAAACATAGTTTCACTTCTTATTTCGAATTTCTCTATATATACTATATAGATAAAGGTTTTAAGTTAAAGATTCTACATGATAATATAGAAGTGAGTAAAGTGGAGTACAAAGAACAAACAGACACCGAGAAGTTCTTAGTGAACTTCTTAAGGGAAAAAAGGGAGGAGTGCTACAAGTTTTACAGCAAGGATATATGTTATGCACTCTATCCCGATATATAAAGAGATCAAAGCCTTTTTGTTGGCTTTTCAATAGCCTCAAAACAAATTTAAGAGAGTTCTCCAAATCTTTCTTATGTCATTATCTTCGATGCTAAATGCGGATCAGGAAACATTAGGGAAGGCTGTACTTGACGTTTTAAGAAGTCAAGATCCAGCTAGGGACATATATTCCTTTGTGGATTCTTTATTAGCCACAAAAAAAGAACAAGCGGTCTCTGCATTAGTCAAGGTCTTAAAGTACCTAGCTCAGAACTCAACTGACGAGGAATTCAGGAACTTTTACGGATACGTTCTCACCTCAATTTCTGATGCCAACGAAAATGTGGTTTCTAACTTCATGGAGATTTTAATGGATGCGCAGTCCTACTTAGATCCTAACGCCCAAATTAAGGAAAGTAATGCACTTAATAACGCCCTTGCAATCTTACCTAAGGATACCTCAAAGAGGATAATATCAAAGTTACAATGATTGATATAAAATATAATATTTTATTAGAGCTTTAATTTCTAGTTGGTCGAATATTATATTGTCTATTCCTGCTGTAGTTTTCTCTTTAGATCTAAATAAAGCTTTATTCTCTTTCGTATATAATTTCCCAGAATTTAACTGTAATTTTACTTTTAGATTTAATCTACCATGCTATTCGTGTTAATGTGAAGTGCGTATACTGGTTTCGCCGAGACCTAAGGACATACGACAATAAAGGTTTGTATGAAGCCTCACAAGAATGTGATGTAATATATCCTCTAGTAGTCATAGACAAGAATATAATGGAAAGGGAGGATACCTCACCTCGTAGAGCGTTCTTCTTCCTTCAAGCTGTAAATTCCTTGAGGGAAAAGATACCTATAACAGTTAAGGGAGGAGATCCTATAGATGAGGTACCTAGATTTGTAAACAACTTAGGAGCAGAGGCCGTTTACTTTAACAGGGACTATGGATATTATGCATCCAAGAGAGACGCTGAGGTATGTAAGCGTGTAAACTGCGTTTCATTTAAAGATCATGTGTTGGTTGAAAAAGGGGAACTCCCCTTGTATAAAGTTTTTACCCCGTACTATAAGAAATGGCTCGAAATACCAAAGGAAAAGCCATACCCAGAGCCAGATGGAAAGTTTGAAGGAAGGGGGAATCCAGTACCAGAAAAGGAGGATTATACGGTTCCATGTGCAACTGAAGAGTGTGCAAGGGAAAGAGTAATGATGGAGGATAAAGGAAGTACTATGTTGTCACCCTTTCTAAAGGTTGGTCTAATATCTGAGAGGTATGTTTATTGGAATACCAAGAGTGATAGAGTGAAAAGACAGCTATGCTGGAGAGATTTCTATATCCAGCTTTATACATCAAACTATGACTATCTGAGTAAGGGTATGAGGAAGGAAATAAAATACGATAATGATCCAAGACTAATTGAGGCATGGAAGAACGGAGAGACTGGATTTCCAATCATTGATGCTGCAATGAGAGAATTGAATGATACAGGATGGATGGACAATAGACTTAGGCTGTTGGTGAGCTTTATTCTCACTAAGGTTATGCTTGTAGATTGGAGAGTGGGAGCCCTTCACTTTATGAAAAATCTACTTGATGGGGAATTTGTGATAAATACTGCAAATTGGCAGTGGAGTGCAGGAGTTGGAGTTGACACTAAACCGCTTAGGCGATATAATTTGGTAAAGCAGTCCAAAATATATGACCCGCAGGGAATATATATAAAGAAGTGGGTAGACGAACTTGAAGGTGTACCTCCAGAGTACATACACGAGCCCCAAAAAATGCCCATGGCAGTACAGGAAAAGATAGGAGTTAGAATAGGCGAGGACTATCCATATCCAGTTATTGATTTAAATAAAGGTTATGAGGAGTTTGTTAGAAGGTACAAGTCTTTAAGGGAGAAGGACAGTTATGATTTGATAATTTAGATAAGAAATTATATTTTATTAATTTTTCTCCTTTGATGTTTAATAAATAATGATTTAGTAGAAAATAGAACGATCTTTACATTATAGTGAAGAGAGCTATATTTTTATTATCGTCGTCACACGTATGTCTGCTATCAGGTTAGGTATTCTTTAATTTCTCTTATTATCGACCTTGGTATATCTCATCTCCAAGGTTAGACCTTTTACTGAGTATAGCGATCGCTGCTAGCGAAAATACGACTAGAGGCTCTAACGATAGAAATGATTTAGAAATTCCTACTAAACTTGCAACATAACCTACTAATAACGGAGTAATTACTGCAACTATTGACATAAGGCTAAAGAATAAGCTATTTGCGGCCGATATTCTTTGATCTGGGAAGCCCCTACTCAATATAGTTAGAGAAACTGGATATGTGAATCCATGTGGGATCCCAAGTATAGCCATCCAAAGGAGAAATTGAAATAGAGAACTGGAAAACGAAATCCCAAGTAGTCCTATAAACGCAATTATCAGAGATATAGATATGGGAATTAACACTCTATTTACAGGTCGTACTACCATTAACATCCTAGAAAAGAAGGAAGTGAGGAAGTAAAGCGAAAACGAAAGTGCTACCATTTCTGTTGATATTCCCTTTGATATTTCTAAAACCCCTGCGAAGGTAGTTATGGCAGCAAAGGGCACATCGTAGGAAGTATTATTTATTATGGCTAAAATGAAGGGTAAACTCTTAACTACGCTAAGGGAGACTGTACCTCTAGAAGAGTGAGGAAACTTCAAGAAGAAAGATAGAACCGCAACGGCTATTCCGAAAGGAGAAAAGAAGAGGAATACCTCCTTAATTGGGTAATATCTCAGAATTACTGACTCTATATAAGGTCCGACTATTAGGCTCAATGAAAGCGCGACCGTGTACAAGGAGATTGCTCTTTCCTTTGTCTTTCTGTCGTTGATCTCAGACGACATTGTAATTACGTTAGGGAATATCATTCCTGCTGCCAATCCAACTATGGCTGAGTACAACCAAACTGAGATAGATGTAGAGAAGGAAATCAATGGAAGGATTATTCCGTATGCTATTGATGATATTCTAACTATCCACTTTCTGCACTTTGGGAAGTAAGGGTTTATTATTCCACTTGATATGAACATCGACGTTGATATAGTAGCAGCTAATATTCCTATTTCGGACGGATTAAACGAGAAATAATCCTTAACATATAGTGGTAATGATGTTATTACTATATTATTTGAGCCCCTAAGGAAGAATGCCAAAGAGAACATTAGGGATACGATATATATCTCCTTAGCGAACTTCACGACATAAAGACGTTAATTTGGCTCAAAAAGTCTTTCTAAGAGCTTAATTTACCCTAATTGCACCCTTTCTCGACGTTTCCTCAACTATGAAACTAACTTTATTTTTTTTCATTATCACGGTTATTGTAACCCCTCCCATTATTTCAATTTCAACTTTCTTTGGTGTCACTATTGTTGATCTTGCACGAAACTGAAGTGGCAAGCTTTTAATATCAAAGCCTGTACTTATCATGTATTCAATGAGCCTATCTGCAACTTCGGAAGAAGTACCATAGAAGATCTCAACAGATTTTTCGCTGTTATTCTTTCTCATACAATATAGTTTGAGAGGCAACTTTAATAAAAGTTGTTAAGCCGTAGTAGGTAGTATGGACATTATAGGAGAATCAGTATTATTCACATGTATGGAGATATATTTCTTTCTGTAAGTATTTTAGTTTTAGCTAAAATAAAAAGGAATTTTATTTTTAAATATGATGGTCGCAATTTATATACATCCACTGTAATGTAATATTTATAAATATTATGCTAACTTGAAGTTTCATGTGAGGTGGAGTTAAGAATTTCCTCCACTGTCTGGAAGAACTTTATCACTTCATCTTCATTAACTTCTTTTAAAACTCGTTCAATAAGGTATTTATACCTTATTCTAGTCTGATTCAATGTATTTGATCCCTTCTCCGTTATTTTCACGTATACGATTCTTTTGTCCTCTCCTCTGCTTCTCTCCAACAAACCTTTAGCTTCCATTTTATCTATGAGCTCAGTTGTAGAGGATTTACTTATCCCTACCATGTCTGCGATTTCTCCCATCTTTTTTGGCCCATCAGCGACTTGATAGAGTATCTGTACCTCAGTTACGCTCACGCCAAGCTGCTCAGCTTCTCTTTGCAACAGTCTCCTTAGATCCTTGAACCCTTTTAGAACCAATTCCCAATTTTCCACTCCTACCACCGATTACTGATATTAAACCTGCTATTATCGTAGCAATGAGAGATATTAATATTACTTCATCAAATCCTTGTATAAACGCAGGGGCTATAGCGTTAGCAAAGAAGCTTGGCTGTATTACTTTCGAAGCTAGCGTAGGAGACAATTGTGTTGCAAATGGAGATAATGGATCATATCCTAGTAGAGCAGAGAACAAAGCTACAGCTGCAGGCAAGTTAAATGTTATTCCTACTCTAGCTAAGGAAGATGGTAACGCGACAGCCATTCCGCTTATTATTATAATGAAATACACGCTTACACTAAGAGTAGATGCTGTATTACCAAGAGCTGCTCTCATTCCAGAGGCAACTCCTCTCTCTTGAGGGCTAACCGCTCTCATTATGTCTGCTGTATTAGGCGATGTGAATATTCCCATTCCAGCTCCGATTATGAATATAGCCGAGGCGAAGTACAAGTAATTAAAATCGTAGGGCATAACGTAAAGCATGAATAGACCTATTGCAGTGACTAACATTCCTATTCCTTCAAACTTAGTGGTACCAAACTTGTCTGATAGATACCCACTTAAAGGTCCAAATACTGCGTAGCCCAATAAGTTAGGTATCAGATAAATTCCAGCCCAGAAAGGTACGGAGGAGAATGAATAACCATGAAGGGGAAGCCATATACCTTCCAACAGAAGAATGAGCATTATAGTTATTCCTTGTCTAACCAGAGACGCTATCATGTTTGCACTAATGGAAGTTGAAAATAGCCTAGATCTAAACAGCTTCAAGTTGAACATTGGGTTAGGTATTTTTCTTTCTTCATAAAGGAATAATCCTAATAATACCAAAGAGACTGGCAGACCAATTATCACTATAGGATTTGTGAAGCCAAACTGAGACCCGTCATATGGAACTAGCATATAAGTAGCTGAGATAAGTAGCAATGTGAGAAATCCTCCGAACAACGCGTTATCGAGTACATGTATCTTCTGTGTGTTCTTAGTTCCTACGTCTTTCAACGTTAGGTAAGACCATATGGATCCAACTATACCTACTGGTACATTAACAAGGAATATAAACCTCCAGTCTATTGCAGATAAGACTCCACCCAGTATGAGCCCAACGATTCCTCCTATCAGCCCCGCAATTTGATTTAATCCCAATGCTTTTCCTAGTTCATTTCTTGGGAAGTAATCAGTTAGAACTGCAGAGCTATTTACCATAAGAAAGCCTCCTCCTACACCTTGTAAAAGTCTAAAGACTATAAGTTCTAGTATGCCTTGGTTTCCCGTTGCAGTTACAGAAGCTAATAGAGCTGAAGCTACTGTGAATATGACGAAACCCAAAGTGTAAAGTTTTGCCCTACCAAATGTGTCAGATATTCTACCGAAGGTTACCACTAAAGTTGAAGTGATGACCATATAACCGAGGATTAGCCATATCAAATACGCCAACGCAGACGGGTTTTCAGGATTGAAATTAAGGCCAGAAAAAATCGCCGGTAACGCTATTATTATCATGTTATAATTAGCGAAGGCCATGAATATTGCTATTGACGTATTAGTTAACGCTAGCCACTTGGACTGCATAGATAGTTCTATACCGAACTAGTTAATAAGCTTTTTAATAGTCAGGTGTCTAACTAATTAATTTTATGGTTAATCATTTTAATATATTTTTTATATTATTAAAATAAAGAATATATGTGAACACAGCGTATGGATACTTTCTAGCCAGCGAAGTCTATTCTTACAATTTTCTTACAATTACTAAACAAATTATATTTCTAATTAAAAGAAGTCGTATCATTTTTGATACAGAATAAACCTACCTAATTACCATATTTAATAATATGCCAAGGTCTTTTACCCTTCTTTCCCTTCACGCTGTTCGTCTTTCTTGTCATTTCTTCTGATTTCATGAATCTCACTCATTTCCTTTCCCAATTCAGTGATATATCCTCTTCTTAGCAATTCCTCGTAAGTGTCTGATCCGAACTTTCTCAATATTTCTGATTTCTTCACAACTTTTCCTCTGTACAGTTCAATACATCTCATCATATCGAAAACTACAGGATCGTTACTGTAGAGTTTCTTGCATAAATCAGTGTAACCTTTGTTTATCATCATGCCTTTAAAAGAAGGTGAACCCATCATAATGCATACATCAACATCATCTACGCAGTTAGACTTTGTTACCATTTCCATCGCAGTCCCCCTATCTATACCTAGTTCAACTATTTTCCTGTATTGATAAGGAACTCCGTTCTTTACTGAGACGTAAAACCTCAACACGTCAACGTAACGGGGATTATTGAGAGCCTTAAGCACCCTAAAATAAGCAAAAGAGATCCATCTAGCGTTCGAAATGACCTCTTCGACGTCCTTAGCGCTAAGTTTAGCGCAGATGTTGTCTATGGAATTACCTGAGGTCCATTCTCTAAGCAGCTTCTCCCCCTCTTTGCAACCTCTCAGGGAGGATAACACGTCAGGTGAGTTCGCAATAGTTACTGCTATGTCTTCCTTACCTTCTAAGTCTAGTCCTCTTATGGAATCAACGTCTATGTAACTTAAAGATACGGCAACTCCAAGCTGACTCAACTCGAATTTATCGTTCTCCTTGACTATCAAATTCATTGTGAGTAACTTTTCTATATATTCATGGACCTTCCTTGATTCTTCTCTAAATTTTAGGCTTTCATTAAGGATCTGAGAGATCTCCTCCTCAATGGCTTGCTTTTTCCATGATATTATTCCTAAGATGAGATTTTCTGTTTTTCCTTTCTTTGAGCTGTCTTTTACCTTAGAGAGGAAAAACTTTTCCCAGAACTTTTCAGCTTTCGTTAGCGTATCAGTAACGATAACAGCCATTCCTTCCTTGTCGAAGGAAGGCCTTCCAGCTCTTCCTGCTATTTGTCTGAACTCCATAGGGTCAAGATCCCGCCACCCAGTAAAGTTCCCTTTATCATCCACGACTGGGAGTACAGTGTCGTAAAAGATCGTAGAATAAACTGGGAGGTTTACTCCTTGACCTAGGGCTGTGGTAGAGATTAAAACGTTTACCTTTCCCTCCTTGAAGTCATCCATAACTTTCTTTTTCACGTCGAATTTCAACCCGCTGTGATATGCCTCTGCCTTTATTCCGAACTTTAATAGGGTCGACTTCAACTGTTCTGTAGATGCTCTACTTTTAACGAAGACTAGACAGTTCTTGTTCAGTACTCCAGTAACATACGAGAGAACTCCAATGAGGACACCCAACTTGGAGTTATTGAGATTAGGCACATCGAGTTCAGCGTCAAATCCATTGTCGAAACAACGTAAAACATAAGGATAAGCAACGCATTCATGTAAGGGCACAGCTCTCTTCTTAACCTCTATAACCTTAGCCTTTAACCAAGAGGAGTATTCCTTAAGGTTAGGTAATGTAGCACTAAGAGATACTGTAGAAACACTGTTGGATTTAGCCCAAGCAACTATGCTCTCTATTGGGATACCCCTGTCTCCTTCCACGTTATGTATCTCATCTATAATTACCATATTAACTTCGCTTAGCCACTTGTATCTGTGCCTGATTGCACTGTCAAACTTCTCATACGTTGCTAGTAATACTTCTCCTGAAAAGTTTCTCAGATCATTCTCATAAGCTTCAGAATCAGCGTAAAATACTCCCTTCCTTTTGTCCTTAATATCAAAATAGACCTCTCTAGACAATGCCTTTAACGGTGAAACGTAAACCACGATCTTATCCCTTGAGAGAAGAAGACTTTTGGCCAAGTGAGTCTTACCGGAACCGGTTGGTGCTACAATTAGATAATTCTCACTGGAAGAAGGAGAATATTCTTCATAAAACAGTGAAAGTAAATCTTTCACTTAACTGCTTACGTTATACCTATTTAAAAGGCTTCCGCGTTCCTTGTAAAGGATATAATTTAGTCTTATGCGATTTTTTCCTTTGATTTGAAAACAGGACATTCTAATAAATTTAACATTTTAAGTTGTTTAATTCTCCTATTTTCTCTTTTATTAGGTTAAAATTGGAACATATGATTCCCTTTCCGCATTCCATTTTACCTGTGATTTTGTATATTAGAGCACAAGACAAAGCCTGAATTAAGCCGTTCTTAGAATTCTTAGCCTTTATCATTGCTTCCCTAGCCTTATCCAACGCATCTTTATCTTTTTTCATTTTTTGTAAAACTAAAGCTATCTCGAAAGTGACTTCAGATTGGCTATGTCTACATAACATTTCTGATTTAGAGAGATCTTGAAAAGCTCCTTCCAAATCTCCCTTTTTTTCCTTTATTACTCCACTGAAGAGGTAAGTTCTCCAATCTTCAATTCCTTTCAATAAATCTAAAGCTTTGCCGTAATCTTCCTGCAAGTCGTAGGCTTTGCTTAAACAGAGGCTAGCTTCAACTCTTTCAGGTTCAATTTTTTTCCATTTTTCACCTATTTTTTGTAAGGAAATGCCATCATTTAATTTGTCACAAAGTTCCAGAGCAATCTCGTCGGGAATAACCTCAACATCATTCAATAAATTCAGACTTTCTTTATAATTGCCCCTTTCTATTTCCATCACAGCCAAGTTGATTAAAGCCTCTTGATTCTTTGGGTTGAGTTCCATAGCTTCACGAAAAAGTTTTTCAGCCTCATCCTTCTTTCCCAACCAAGAATAAATTATGCCTTCGCCAACCTTTCTAGTTGAAGGATCATTTAATTTCTGAGCCTCAGCCCATGCTAGGTTGATTTCGTTAGCCTTCAGGAAGCAGTTAATTCTGGCTTCGGTAGCTAAATCATCCTGTAAATCTTCTAATATTTTCATACAAAGATTGTATCTTTTATTATCTGCAAAATACATCGCAGACGTTATGGCGTACTCTTCTCCTGTAGCTTCATGCAACCTTTCAGGGGCATACTGCATTATAAAACTCAGTACATCTTCTCTGTTAGTTTCCTTGTATACTTCGATCAACATATCAATTCCTTCCTTGATTTTTCCGCTGTGAATTAGATCCAGGGCGCCCTGGATCTTCAGCTCAGTGTGGTTGTAAAGTTTCTTTTCCATAGAAGAAAAGCTTCTTAGCTATATTTATTTTGAGCTAAAGAAGGGCATATTTTTCTTCTCTATTTCCTAAACTCAGTAGAAAATTATTATTTTTTCTGGCTTTATTTTAAATGAAAAAAACTCATACACTGTAGTTGAAGGATACATTCTCTCTAAAACTTGCCTTGCGTTATCAACGAGATCCTTTCTAGACATATTTCCAACAATGGCGAAAACCTTTGACTCATCATGGAACATCCTAGAGATGTATCTGCTTATATCTTGAACTATTTGCATGTTAATTTCGTGTTTTCTCTCTACGCCGAGTGTGTTCAAAAGATCCTGAACGCAATCTTCAATGTCGTTAACATACTCTAACATAAATAAAAGTCTCATTTTACTCTAAAAAGATTTTCGCTATTTCTCATGTATCTAGTTCATTACCTAAATAGATTAATCTAGTAGTTTAATTTATTATAAGAAAGGATTATCTAGAAAGTTAATACGGTATAACCAGAATTGATATACTTAGCCATTCTTTCTCCTATAGGAGCTAAGGTTATTCCCTTGTCAACAATATCGTCCTTTATTCCTGCCTTATCTGCGGAGTAAAAACATACTGAGTCAATAACGCCTGCCATAGACAATTCCTCCAAGTTTGTGGAAGCCTCTTGACTTAATGTTATAAGATTCTTGACCGCTTCTCCCAGGAAAATTACTTTGACGTCTTCATATCTCTTGTTCTTGTATGAGTTAAGGGCTATGGTTATTGCACTTTCCAGCATTTCCTTTGAATATATTAAGAACAGAACTTTAACCATGGACAACACTCCATATCTTATTCATATAATATTTATTTAAATTAATTTTCCTGTTTTTTCCTCGAACTAAGATATCTTTCGAACTCTTCCCTTGTTGGTATTCTCCATGCTACAGCGTAAGTGGCTGGAAATACAGGTTTCCTTAATTCAGAGGTAAGGATTAGCTTATCGCCTTCGCAAGTTTTCTCAACTGGGACGTTCATAACTACGTAATTGTTCCAAGCGTTCATTGTTGGTGAGGTAGAAAAAACCCCTAGTACGTATTTTTCTTCCTTCAGAGGATAATTTAAAGGAAATCTAACAGTTATTCTAGCAAACAGCGTCGGTTCTATTATTTTGAAGCCCTCTAATTCAACAGTTTCTTCCTCGTCGTTTTCTCTGAACATTCTATGTAGATTTAGATCCATTTTTGTAAAGGAATATTCCTCAACATCTCCGGCCTCCAACGGAGGCTCGTAGTTGAACCTCAGCCTTACTATAATATTTCCGCTTTCACTGATCTTTTTTTACTGTCTATTTTACATTTCTTTCTATAATAGGATTTAATCTTAATTTTTGGGTCTATTGATATGTTCAAAACGGCATCATTTTTAAGCTTAACATATTCTATTATTCTTTCCCTAGTCTTTATTTCCCTTAAAGCGATAGCCGTGGACTTTACCGTTCTTGTGACATTACCTTGAATGTCAACATCAATCAATAGCTCACTTTCGCACATTAGGAAATTTGAGAAGGGTGTTAATTTATCGAAATCTAGAACTCTTAAATCAGTTAAAAGCTTGAGTGTATTGCTATTACATTCATTTCCACTGCTGATTTTCTTTATACATTGTCTAAGTTCTCTACATTGATTGCCCATTCAGGTTAAAAAGTAATTCTCAATATAAAAAACTAATTCTGTAATTACATAGTCTTTAACGTTTAAGTATTAAAAACTTTTAATAATAATATATAAAAATAAGTGTTTAATTATTTTAAATATGGAAGATCAGTGTGAGGAGCTAAGCCAAGCCTTAAATTCATTTAGCGTAAATCCAAGGAGGTTTAATAGTGCCTACATAAACTTTTTGCTTAAAAACAGAGTTTTGAAGAAGCATGGAAATATCTATATTGTTATAGATAATAAGGTATCATTATATAATTTTTTCACTAAAATATCCCTTAACTATGAAAAGGGAACATTATTTTATAAGTCAAGAAAATGTGTTATCAGGGATACTGATCTTATTTTAATACCTTTATGCAACGAGGAAGTTCAGTTCGATCATGTGAAAGTTAAGGTCAATGGGTTAAAACTTGCCATAGACACTGTTGAAAAGAAGGTGGGGGAAATAGTTATCAAGACATCTAGAGCCATAAATGCTGGAACTGTTATTGAAGTAGAAATGAAAATTAAATCAAATTGTAGGAATCTATGTGTATACTGTGAGCTTGATAAGATAATCGATGTTATCTTTAAGGGCAAGGACAGCATAAAGATGTTTGTAACTCAGAACGTTATGATGGAAGATAACAAAAGCCTGGTTGAGGAGAAACAAGGGGAGAATGGGAAAGTTGAATTCAAAATTAGGAAATGTCCTAGAGGCTTCACGTACATATTTGAACCTTAGGCAGCGTAAATCCCTTCCTCTGCTACGTATTTCTTCCTTGCTATCTCCATTAGATTTCTGGTAAATAGAAGGGCATATATCACTACGATAATTGCAAATAAGAAAGAAGCCCATGATCCTAGTGCTATATTTCCGCTTGCCGTAGCTTTGTCTATTATTGACATTATACCGTGAGTTGCCACAAGGCTATAATTGTTGTAAATATCAGGCCAATACTCACCTATTGCAAGTCCTCCCCATGCACTGTTTACTGTTGAAGATATCCCTGCTACCAAGTATGGCATCGTGCCTGGCAGTATAATCTTCCTCATCTTAGTCCAGTAACTCATGTTATAGTTCTGCATTACTTCCCAGTATTCTGCAGGCAATGCCTTAACTCCCATCCAGAAGCTGAAGAATACATAATAGAAAGTGCTAATGAATCCCAGGAGTATTATGAAGAACTCGTTCCTGAAGGGACCTAGGAAATTTACGTAGCCATAAAGGAAGCCGAAGAGAAATGGGAAATACGCTGGGGCTGGGAAAGCACTGAAAGCTTGTATTATCGGTATAAATATTCTATCTGCCAAGTTGTGTATTGCTAAATAATATCCCAAGGTTATTGATAAAAGGAAAGCTAACCCCGTTATCAAGCCAACTCTAACGTAATCATAACCTAGACCTATCAATATAGAAGGCGTTTGTGAGAACAGTGAAGACCAAGTGGATCCGCTTACAGAATTTATAATGCCATATGCACCATAAATTATGAATCCAAGTAAGAATATTCCTATTATCGCACCTACGTATTTTATCCATGACTTACCCTTTTCCTCCTTGTCGTATTCATCGTCGTCTGGTTTTGTGTATTGTAACCTGTTAACGTACATGGACAGCCTCTTCGCTGGAGAGAGTGTATTTATTATTCTAGCAGATCCGCCAAAGTGTATTCTACCTTTTCTAGATATCGGTATGTTGTTGTCAAGCCCATACTTCGCTACGGCGTAGTTTGAGAACTCCCTAAGTAGAAATACTATAATTGTAGTGGTAATACCTAGGATTAAGAGGGAAATTCCAACCAAGTAAAGGTCGTTCTCATTCATGAACTGAGTTATCACAGCGCCTATACCAAAGGTTTGATATGTGTGAACTCCAACCGAGAATACCTCGCTGACCGTTATGTAAAACATCCCATCGGAAAAGCTTGGTAACAAGTTCGCGGCTATTCTGGGCATTGAGAAAGGTATATAAACGTTCTTTAACTTAGCAAATAAGCCCATTCTATAATTTTCGACTACTTCCAGCATCTCGCTAGGAACAGTCTTAAAGGCTTGATACTCTCCCATCCAAATGTTCCATACTACTGCAGTAAACACCAGGAAATCAGCTGCTAATTCCACCCCCAGAGGTCCTCCTATATCCAACACGAAGAAGAGTAATACTATCGGAAAGAAGGAGAAAACTGGGACAGATTCTAGTACCTCAATTAGGGGTATATATATGTTCTCAAACGTTTTGCTCTTCACAGTAGCATAAGCCAGAAACCATCCGGAGATTATGGAGAAGAGAATCAAGCCAAGGACTCTACCAGTAGTTGCAAGAGTCCCTAATGTAGCTAGAAGGTAGGGATTTATCACTTCTTTTCACCTTTCACAGGGATTGGAGTTAACAAAGAGAACAGCTTGTCCATGTATTCTGAGAATCTATGATCATCCTGTTTTCTAGGTCTGGGTAAATCAATGTATATTTCACCTACTATCTCTGCAGGCCTACCGTTCATAACATATACTATGTCTGATAACTCTACGATTTCCTTCAAGTTATGTGAAACCATTACGACACTGTTGAGGCTACTTTCCTCATTAAATAATATATTGTATACTTCATTTCTCAATCCCTCTGCGGTTAGCTCATCTAGATGACTGAAAGGCTCGTCCATAAGTAGAACAACGGGATCTACAGCCAGGGCTCTAGCTATGGCTATTCTCTGTCTCATACCTCCGCTCATCTCCTTTGGGTAGAAGTCCTCGAATCCTCTAAGTCCTACTAATTCAAGCATCCTCCTAGCTATTTTCTCAGCTTCCTCTTGACTTACCTTCTTCACGCTCTTTACTGAAAGGGCCACGTTCTCAAGTGCAGTCATCCAAGGGAAAGTCACTATGGATTGATGTATTAGCGATATCTTTGGAGTAGGTCTTACCACCTTCTTACCCAGGAGTAGAACCTCCCCTTCAGAAGGGGCAACGAATCCTCCTAAATTTCTTAATAGGGTAGACTTTCCAACTCCAGATGGTCCTGTTATGGAAACGAACCTTCTCTCTGGAACGTCAATATTTATGTGGTGAAATACCTTGTACTGGTTCTCGTAAAGGAAGCCTAAGTTCACTGCTTTCAGTATCGTTCTTCCATCTGATGCACCCGAGCTTTTCTCTTTGACCAATACCTTTAAATCTTTCTATACAGTTGGCTATATTATTTCCCTTTATATAAAAAGTACATAATATGCTAACTAGCCATCATGTAATTCCACCTCATGTCTACGGTTTTATCTGACGTACAATTTCCTTTTCTCTCATATCCTTCAGAATATAAGAAACTAATAGGACTAAAATAATAATTATAATGTTTATAGTTAAAGCCTCCCTAGGAAAGCCAAGGATCAACGAGATCAACATGAGCGTAGATGCTGCGATCGTAAAAGGAAACATTGGCATTCTATAACTTCCACTCATCCCTTTTCTTCTGAAGTGCAGTAAGGCTAGGTTACTCATTATAAAAGAGAACATAAGCCCAAAGTTACTTATTGAAGCTATTACGTAAACGTTGCCCGCAAAAAAGGTAATGAAGGCTATCGTAGATGAGATTAAGGTAGCAACAGGAGCTACGTCCTTTTTCTCGTTATATTTAGATAAGAACTTGGGTAGTTTCATATCAACGGATATCTGATACAGAGTCCTTCCAGAAGCTAGAATCATAGCTAGAGTAGCAGACGTGGTTGCTATCATACCTCCTACGTCTACTGCTATGTGTATCCAGGCTGGTGCATGGGAATAAGCTAGGGCGAAAGAAAGCGGATCAGCGTTTACATTGAATTCCTTAACTGGGACTAGGAATATCATGGATAAGGCTACCATAACGTAAAAGATCATACTGATAAGAACAGAAAGTACCACTGCTTTAGCTGCATTTTTAGGTCCTCCTTTTACATCATCAGCGAATGAAGTTATTACCTGAAAGCCTGTATATGCGAAGAAAATTGCTATGCTAGACGAAAAAAATGGAAGAATAGAACTTTGAGATTGGGTGGACTGAAAGTGTGAAAGCGAGAAATGAGAAGAGGCATAAACAATTGCGAAAGCTATGAAGAGGGAGAGTATCGATAATTTTATCATTACTAATACTAGATCAGCCTGGGCTGCCTTCTGGATGCCGATCAAATTAACTCCAGTTAACACGGCAATCAACATTGATGCAAAGATTAAAGTAAGTGCGGGATCCCCTAAGGTCGATGAAAGGTAAGACCCGAACCCCTCAGCTATGGCCGCTATAGAGGTTGAGAAGCTAAAGTAAACCATAATGCCAGTTAGGAGTCCTAACTCATGGCCGAAAGCCTTGAAAACGTAGGAATAAGTTGATCCTTTCTCATGTGGAAACATTGTAGTCAATTCTCCCAAGGACATAGCTATTAGAACGCTGAGAAAGCCAATGAAAAGAAAAGCTATTATGGAATATGACCCTGCAAGGGATATTGCTGCCCCTGAGAGTACGAATATCCCAGCTCCAATTATAGCACCAAGGCCTACTGCTGTGGCTTCAATCATGCTAATGCTATTGGACATAGAACCTTCACAAGCTTTAATGAGATTTTTTACATAAGTTGTTATTTCTCTCTTTTTTTCCTACTTCTCTTCTTTCCTTACTTTTTCTTCCCTAAATTCAATCTCTTTAGTATAGTATTATCCTCTCTTTACAATCATAGCTTTTCTCATTAACGAAGTTATGTCTTCTAGCTGTGTTGGATGAGGTTGACTTAACCTTGCCATCTCGTATGTAGTCATTCTTTGCCCCACTGCCAAGGATAGCTCTCCAATTAGCATGTCAGCGTCTTGTCCAACTATTTGTGCCCCAAGTATTCTTTGACTTCCCTTTTCTATTATCACGTCGATCCATCCCTCGGCTTCTCCCTCTATTTGAGCCCTAGAGTCTTTGCTTAGATCGAACCTTCTAACCTCAACTTCAAATCCTGCTTTTATGGCATCCTCTCTCCACATTCCAGTCCATGCTACTTGAGGATCACTATACACTGCAAAAGGAACAGCATGATAGTCCATCTCTACCACCTCCCTTCCTCCTTCTAAGATATTTTGTGCAGTTACCCATCCCTCTAAAACCGCAACATGAAACAGCATGAATCTGCCGTTAATATCTCCTGGAGCGAAGATGTTTTCAGTAGTAGTAGCCATTCCATGAGTTACTTCTACCTCTCCCTTTTTTCCTAATGGAACTACGCCGTTAACTCCTTTGACGTTAGGTCTTCTTCCAGTCGCCACTAATACTTCATCGAAAGTCCTCTCTCCTTTCTCAGTGATAACCTTCTTCCTTCCGTCCTCGGTTTTCTTAACTCCTATAGCTCTTTCCTTCACTATTTCTACTCCGTTTTCTTTGAGTCTCCTTTCTAGCAAGTCTTGAATCTCTTGAGATACGTTAAGCAGGTGAGATGCAAATAGTGTGACTTTCGACCCAAACTTAGCAAACATTGAGGAGATCTCTACTCCTATGTAACCTCCTCCTACTATTCCGAACTTCTCGGGAACATTCCTTATTTTCGTCTTAGGCATAAGGAGTTCATGTGTAGTTATTCCATCCTCAAATCCCTTTGGAACGAAAGGATCTGCTCCGGTTGCTATTACAACGTACTTAGTGCTGTATGTTCTGTCTTCAACTTTTACATGGTTAGCGTCTAGCATGACTCCCTCCTTTCCGAGGAAAGTTACGTTTTCATGCTCTTTCACCTCTTGATTGTGTTGAATGAAGCGGTTTTCCTGAACTAAATCTTTCCATTCGACTAATTTCTCAAAGGAAACTTTTGCGTTCAAGAAAGGTAACTTTTTGCTCTTTTCTATAAAGGATGCACCTAACCAGTAGGTCTTAGAAGGTATGCATCCCTCATAGAGGCAGTTCCCTCCTAAGACGAATTTTGGATCCAACATTAGAACCTTCATACCTCCTCTAGAGGTTTCAAAGGCTGCTGTATAACCAGCTCCTCCAGCACCTAGAACTATTACATCATAGTCGGTCATAGAGTTATATAATAGACGACAACTAAAAAATCATTCTTATCTGTAATTCACACTTTTTAAGGAAAAATGTATAGTGCATACATTAATGTTGTTAATGTAAAGAAAAGCTAGATGTAAATCTAATTATCCTGGGGGAAAGCCGCTGTTCTTAAGGTCAGAGTGTTTCACACTATCATTTTAGGTCTGCTTTTCAGTTTCCTGTAAACTAAGACTATGAGAGAGGGAGCCAAATACCTCCAAAGTAGGGTAGTCTCTAAAACTGCCGCCACAGCTAGCGCAAAGCCAATTTCCTGGAGTATTGCCGCACGAACTAGCATTAAAGAACCTAAAGTTCCTGCAAATATTAGTCCTAGAAATGCAATCGTAGTTCCTATTCTTTTTACAGTAGTATGGACAGCCTCTTCCATTGTGAGACCCTTTTCAAGCTCCTCATGTATTCTCGCAACTAGGAATATGTTGTAGTCCATTCCTATTCCTATTATTATGGCTACAAGTATAAGCGGTATCACGGCAAATATCCCAACACTTTCAAATATTACCCGTTCCACAGCCAATGTTATTGCAACAGCTGAAAGTATTGTAAATAATATTATTCCAGCAATTGGGAAAGATCTAGTTATTATCACAAGTATTATATACATTGTGATGGAAATTAATGCTACAATAGTAAAGAAATCTGTGTTAACGAAATTGAGAATATTATAAGAATCAACCGGCCCACCTCCAACGTAACCACTCTTTCCAACCTTCTGAATTACGTCGTGGACTACTTGGAACGCATTGTTGGAGAACGGAGGATATTTTTGGTTTACTACGAAAAGCATGTATCCATGAGATATATATTCAGTATAATTGTAATTCTTCAAGGAACTCTGGTTAACCAGGAAACCATCAGGAGACACCGGGCTCTGTACCGCAGTAACCCCTGGTATGTTAGACAAGTTCTCGTATATCGCATATGCAGTTGAATAACTGAAGTTTCCCGGTATAACGACGCATATTGGGAACACGTTAGACGTAGTTAAGGTTTGACTTAGAACGTTTATTCCTTCAGTAGCGGGTGAGGAAGGCAAGAGACCAAGTATGTTAAACGTTAGAGGAGTTCCCATTGCTGCTATCACTGAAATAACAACTATTGCTACTACTATCCCTGCCTTAACTCCGGCATTGCTGTACTTGCCCTTGACTTCCTTTTCCTTCTTTTCCCTTATTTTTCTAGGGAAGAAAAGCTTGTCTCCTACAGCTGCAAGGAGGGATGGGAATAGCGTGATAGAAGTTAACCAAATCACTATAACAGCTAACATTTCAGCTATTGCAGTGTCTGAGAAGAACGGAACGTTGTAGATGTAGATGAACAGGAAAGATAGTGCTACTACGAAAGCAGTGATTGTGACTGCCTTTCCTCCCCATTTAACGGTCTCTATTACGGCGTCATTCTTTTCTAGTCCTTTCTCCCTTTCCTCTATATAGCGGCTCGCCATGAATACAACGTAATCTGTACCAAGTCCTAAGGCTAAAAGCAGAACTTGGCTTGGAGTTAAGAAGTCAACAGTTATGCCCAAGGTCTTTATTACAATTAAATAAATTACATCTGAGGCAACAACATAAGCAGCTAAATATATAGTGAGTGGTACTAAAGCAGCAATTATGCTTCTAAAGTAAATTCCAGTGAGTATAATAGCTAACGCAATCCCAACTGGTATAGCTATTGCAAAGGCTGAAGCTCCAATATTTCCTATTACGTGAGACACCGGCTTACTTCCAGTAAGGTATATCTTACCTGTGAAAGAAGGCATATGAGACTGAACGTACTGTTGTATTTCCTGTGTTTCCTTATATGTAACGTTCCCAGAAATTGCAACTAGTAAGTAAGATCCATTGTAGAGTTGGTCCTTAACTCTCTCTACGGGCTCTACTGGGAATTTGTTTGAAACTATTGCTGAATAAACTATTGATGCAGGCGTAGCGTTTTCCTTAACTCCTTTCAATAGATACTTGTAAAGCAAAGTAACGTTTACTGATAGCTCAGGGGATGCGTTACTGAACGAACGTGATATTAGGCTTGCGGCTAATGGATAATCTTGGGAAGAATTCAACAATTCTTCAGCTAACTGCTTCGTTGTCATGTTGAATTTAGAAAGCAAGGAATCTAACTTATTGAGGTGGCTAGAGAATAGGTATGCGGTGAGGTTATTTAAATCCTTGTACCTCAGTAATGAAACGTAGAACCATGAAGGAATTCCGGTCTTGTTTGACGCCTCATTAGATATCAGAAAAATTAGACCCGTGGAGTTAGAAGTTAATACTTCTTTAACTATAGTTGGAGAGACGTTAGAAACTGAGGATAGATATGAAATTGCAAATTGTAAAGGCGTGTAATTCAAATGAAGGTAAACTTGTTCTATGAACCGCGATCCAGAGGCGTTAACTTTGCTTTCCAGTATTTGTGCCGCTATTCCAGTGAAATTCTCTGAACTTAACGTTTGCATTAGTATGGGATAGCTTATGTTCGTCTTCTGATGAAGTATTTTCAAGGTAACGTTTTCTGGCGATTCAATTAAAAGTGATTTCGCAATATAGATAGGTACGTGATAGGTTTGATTGAATAGATTTGCTACGAAGTCCTGAATGGTGGTTACGTTCTGGAAATCGGAGAAGTTAAAGGACTTCGATATACTTATGGCCAGGTTGTACTCTTTAGTGTTGGAGAACGTTTGATTAACTGCTTCAGGTATCAAATTCAACGCAACAAGGTAAGGATTATCTCCAACTCTGAAGGAGGAGTTCCAGTCACTATCGAAGTTAACAAAGTATTGTCTTGCAGTTCCGTTGACTCCTTGATATGTCTTCATGAAAGCTATGCCGTCAGCTAAGTTTACGCTTTTAGTCTCGTTGTAAGCATTCTCCCAAACTTTGAGGAAAGTTAGAGGTACTCCGTATTCAAGTTTACTTAAAGTCTCAATCGTAGAGTTTAACTCAGTCTCGTTTCCTTTCAGGTATGTGAAGTTCCTTTCTAAACCTAGTCCTTCTTGGTGAAGTGCTTCCAGCTTCTTTGAAGTGGAGTTAAGAGCTGAGGATACGTTGACGAATTTGGACTCAACTTCAGATGCCGAACTATTAAGTTTCTCTAATCCATTAATCTTAGCAGTCAGGTTTGTATAAGTATAGTTTAGCTTTCCTTCAGTTTGAATTTCTTGGGAGGAAATATTTTTGAAAGTCTTAGCTAGGCTTTCTGTAGCGTTCAACCCTTTAGTTATTGACGAATTTAAAATTCCTTTCTCTATAGTAAAGAAATCTGAGATTGATGCATTTCCATATTTAGTGAAGTTTGCAAAGAAACCAGAGTATTGACTTATGTTACCTTGTATAAAAAGAAGAGCAGATGCTGAAGATGCTCCTCCTATATGAAAGTCCTTTGAGACTATTTGTTGGGCTTGTTGTGCGGTGCTTCCAGGAATAGATATTGTAATTTGATTTGAAACAGAGTGAAAGAAAAGGGACGTAAATGGAGCTGCTATTATAACTATCAAAATCCAGATCGCCACCACGACATACCATTTAGATGCCTCGAACGTTCCCAGTTTGTCAAACATATGAGGGTATGATATACTTGTCAATAAAAGCCTTGCGTTAAGATATATCTTTACTTTTAAGTGACCAAATAAACATTGGTAGGAATTAGAGACAAAAAACTAAAATAATTTCCTTTTCATTTAAAGAAAAAGGTCTTTTTTACAACCTAATAAAAAAGTTCCTCTTTATTTATGGCTTGGCTGATTTTGCTCTACAGTCTCCTTCGATATGGTTTTTGTGTTTCTTCTCTCTATAAACCATAATCCAATGGTACCTAAAGCTAGAATCACGTCTAGAATAAGGGAAATCTCTACATAAGAGTTGAAGGGTAATTTCTTTCCTATGAATAGAGCTGGTCCAAATCTAGTTTCTGCCAAAAGGACGAAGTCTATAACGTAAAATATAGTAATCAGTGGGTAGGAATACCTAGTACCTTGTATGAGTAGTACTGATGCAACAATCGCTAGGGCTGCAGTGAAACCGAAGAATGTCTCATACACCATTGTAGCTGTAGGGTTTTTGGTAATACGGCGTGTGTTAAGACTAAATGGACTCCAGCCCATAATGATGATAAGATTGCTAAGATCCATCTAAACCAAAGCGTATTCATTTCATATCACCTAAACACTCTTAAAGTGACAGATTTAAACTGTTTTTCCCAAATTGCAAGTTCAATGAAAAGGATTCTTTTTTATGGCATAAATAATAATTAATTTTTAATAAGTAGTAGTTTTTTAACTTTCACATTAGCTTGAACGTTGTCCTCAAGAAGTTAGCTATAGCTATCAGGAATATTACGAACATTACGAAGAACATGGAAAGCCCCGTTAAGAACTCCTGTGATTCAGGGAAGGGAGAGAAAGGATAAATTATGTTAGAATAAGGAGGCCATCCTGCTAGAAGTAGAATTGCTAGTACTGTGTCTGCCCCCATCCATGCAACCAAAAGGGAAAGCTTAAATCCATTATTTAGCGAACTGAGGGATCCTCCAGCCATTATGCCTCCAATAATTAAAGTGGTGTCGTTTAAAGCCCTAAACACGGGAAATGCAGCTGCAAGGGCGAAGAAGTAAGGAATGTGCCAGAGAACAGCTAGGAATATGCCGCCAAGCACTGAGATGGAGGGTAGCTTTAGCAGTTTGTACGCAAGGAGGAACCCACCTATGAAGAGGGCGTAATGGCTTAACATGAAGAGGAACTCTAGATGGCTTTCCTGAATCTCAGTGTATGGGTTCACAGCAAGTGCTATCAAGACTATGGGAGCTATGAGATTGCTTAATTTGACTTGATCTTTGTTCAATGCTTTCATAAGTAACATAGAGGACGAGGAAATTATAACATTTTGCTAATTATTACAACCAGAAAAGTCCATTTATTTTTCTTGTATAAATTAGTTTAATATTAGTCTAAATCTTTAAAAAGCAGGAAAATGAAAGAGGTGTGATATTTAAAAGGAAAAAGAGAAGTTTTTTGTGAAAAATGCAATTGAGTTAACCTCAATTTATTATTTTAAGGTTATATTTAAGGGAATTTATATTATGATAAATGGTATTGAATCAGCGATGAAGGTAAGAGATTAGAATACTAGATAACGAAAATAAAGGTTCATTATTAAAACTTAACGCAGAGAGTAAACGTCATATTCATACGCTTCAATTACTAAAAATAGATAGAAAGAATGATATAGAAGAAGACAAGATAAAAAATCTTTAGCTTGATCCTGATGATGGAATCTGGAATTGCACGGGTGCAAAAGTTATAGTCTGTTTCTGTTCAGGTGGTAAGGTCCCTATCTTCTGTATGTTTACCCATGACCATTTTACCATTTGATTAGCTGTAACTGGATCCACTGTTACTGTTGTAGTTTGATTTGCGCCTGGTTTCACTTCATATGCCATTGCAATGAATAATTGTCCTGGAGGAACAGTGTTTGAGATCCAAACTATTCCGTCTAAAGAACCATAATCATTGTAAGCTTGAATTATATCTCCATTTTGCAAACCTTCATTAGATGCGTCCTGGGCGTTCATCATGATAATGGGCTGAGGAACTCTCCTTAATATATCTGGAATCTGGTAGTCAACCCATCCTGACTGGAATATTATGTTCCATCTTCCGTTGTTAGCCCAATACTTATACTTGCCCTGAAGCGATGCAGCATAGCCGAATATGCCTACATATGGAGTGGGGAAGGGATTGAATCCGTTTATCACGTAATTCGCTAAGTCGCTAAGAGTAATTCCAAGGGTAGACTGTAACTGACTGTTATCCATGTATTGTACTTGCCTAGTTATAAGCGGTAGGCTAGTGTTACCCACCGTGATGCTTTTGTTAGGATCAACCGTTACCATTTCTACTCTAGCTTTTCCTGCAATCAGAGGCTCTGCATAGTTCACCAGACCATACATAGTAAAACTGCCGTCCGAGTTGGTTGTCTTGCCAAGAATGGGAAGTTGAACTCCCACAGTTCTAGCCATCTTTAAGTCATTTAGGTCAATTGATCCCCACCATGGAGTCCAGTGTGGCACTACATATCCGTATGGCCATTTCGAGAAGTTTGAAGGTCCATTAGCTACATAGTAGTTCCAGAGACTATTGTAAATATTAAACCAGTTATAGTCGTAATAGTTCTCTGAATAGCTGGAGAGGGCAGATAGAGATAGAGGTGCGGAATTGGTAGACATGTTGCTACTGAGATAGCTCCATATCTGATTAAATGCTGTATATAGCCTTTGAGCTTGAGGTGAGTTCTGATTCCCTTCCGCTACATACATCTGATAGATATCATACGCAATCATTGCGTAGATCCATACGTCAGGCATTGACATACCTAAGGGAGAGTGATAGACATCGTCTAGTCTAAGCCTTCTGTCATGTCCGTCCCATCTTATCTCGTAAGTCTCTCCATGGTTAGAGGCTGAAGGTAGTATCAAATGAGCAGCATGCTTTAAGAGGTCATTCTGTTCTAGGAAGATATCGTTGCCAACTACGAATAGCGCTCCAGATACGCTATTAGTTCCGCTTAAGCAGGATATAACAGCATTAGCGTATTGTTCAGAGGTAGGGAAGTTAGGTAATGTAGCACCTACTGCGGAAGTATCATAGTTGGGAGAAGTTCCAGCACCTGACGACGAGGATGGAATGCCTAGTCCTGCAGTTTGCTCTACGCATTGTTGTAATAAGTGTGATCTGTTGTCTATGACTTGGCTAAGCTTCTCTCCGCTCATGGTCTGTTTATATGGATTCGCAGTAAACATCCAAAGCATCTTTCCGTATCCACTGTAGATCAGGTAATCTATGATTGGGTTGTACTGATATATCTGTGGAATTCCACTTGAAGTGTATTGGCTATAGAAGTTCTTTATGAATTCAACGATGGCAGTCCCGGTTACTGTCTGTCCATTTGACTGTATCTGAGCTGGCACGTATGTGTGCATCGAGATGAAGAATTGCCTCCCTTGGCTTAAGTTGCTCTGCCATGGAGGTGGTGGAGGTATGGGGAAAGCTGCACCTCTCTGGTGGCCAAATCCCGTAGAAACTCCACAGCCTGGCCTTCCAGATAGGGCTCCGGTAATGATTCCAAGGTTGGCTACAGCATAAATAGGTGTGTAATTACCAGACCATATTATTCCCTTTTCAAACTCTACAAGTACTCTATTGTAGTAAGTATTGCCGTTGCTTCCCATCTTTGGTTTAGCCAACATATCGCCCATCTTCTGTATAATATTCTGAGGTACTCCAGTTATTGAAGATGCTTCTGATAGCCATTCGCTTAGTGTCTTTGACTGCAGGTATTCAGTGTAATATTTATAAGTTGTTTGATTGAAATTAAAGCCGTTAGAGCTAGCAGATTGATACATGTTGATGAAGTGACTTATTACATCTGGGTAGGTGTAATATATGTATGCTGCTACAGCATTTGCCAGTTCAGAATCAGTACCTGGGTTAACTTGGACGTAAAGGAACTGATCGCTGTTTCCATTCATTGCATCTTGTATACTCACGTTCAATTTAGCTGCCACGGCATGAACTGTTTCAGAAGGTCTTGCTTCAACTATTATTATGTTACCTGGAGCAACAGGCTCTCCTGGATCGAACCATTGTTTCTTCCTGTCCAAGGTTGCCCCTCCGATGTTGTCGAATATGTGCTGTATTAGGTTAACGGTAGACGTAGCATATTCGTTTATTCCCCATAGAACAAGAACATCGGATATGCTTATATCAAGCATACTTGCAGTATCAGTTCCATTTCCATTCGTAGCCTCCTCTAATGCATCTTGAGTAAAGGAGAATGCAACCTGATAGTGGAATCTCACGAATGGTGTAGCTAATCCCATATGAATGAACAAGCCTGGCATTAAGTTACTGAATACTCCTCCTCCTTGCCCTCCTCCGTGATCTGCTCTAATTGCTAATATCTGTGTGGCTGCTGGCCCCACTGGACTAGGATAGTTGACTGTCTCATTATCCATGTAATATTTTGCGATCCTAGCTGCTACATCAATAGCATAACTCCATCCAACTGGTTGAAGACTCCCGTTCCATCTTATTAGGGGAGTCTGTATCCTTGTTGAGAAAACCTTGAAACCAGCAGCATTATCGTTGAAAGGGCTCCAGTTCCTCAATGCATTCTTTCCACCTCTAGTAGAGTAGTTTCCCTCATTTACTGGGCACTCAGAACTCGGCACTTCAAGAATATATACGGGTTCCCAGTTATTGGTCTTAGGGTTGAACTTAATCGTTTTAGAGACCATGGACTCCCCTATCCACGGCGTACCGTAATTCGCACCCAAAGGAATTACGGGGCTAGTATAGTCAGCTTGATAATTTACAAGGTTTCTGTTAAATACTTCGTCATTCATATTGTATACGACTGCGTTCTGCCCTTTGGCTGGACCTCCTTCCTTATACGTTGGGAATACGAATATATCATAGCCACACCCGACGTTACAGAACCTACAAGTAGCATGATATATTTCAGCGTCTGGTGGCGGAAGTGGAATTCTAGAATTCTGAACCGGTGAAGTTGTAGAGCTGTTTGATGAACTATTTGAGGATGACATAGCTTTCTCAAGTATTAAACGAGGTTTAGTCATTTAAAAAGCTTAATATATATGTTTTAATAAAAATGTATAGTTTGTTTAATATAAATAATTTAATTGATTTTATTTAATAAAGTATAGAAAATTAAAAAATCATAGCATTCTGCATTATCTTGACGATGGAGTAAATGAGCACAATATTCATTACTATGAACATTGTTATCCCTACCATAGGTAAAGCTGAAGGAGTCCAAGATAGAAATGGATAGTCAACGTTTGAATATTGGGGATACTCTAGAATAAAAAAAATACTGAGAAAGGAATCCGCTAGCATATAGAGACCTAGGAATGTAACTTTCAGGCCTAATGACATTGACTTAATGAATGAGCCTGCTAGTACTCCTCCTAGGAAGAGGGTCGCTTCACACAGAATTCTAAAAGTGATGAACGATGCACCTAGTGCAAACAAGTAAGGTATGTGCCAAGCTATTGCAGGAATTAAACCAATCAGGAACGTCAATAGCGTCCCCTTAAAGAACTTATATCCCAAGATAGCTCCAGCCGTGTATAGTGCATAATGATCTAACATGTAAACAATAGGGTTCACGAACTGAAGAGCCTCAGTGAAAGGATTTACGAATGCTATAATTAGCGTTGCTGGCAGTATAAGGTTCTTAGCTGTGGTTCTTTCCCCACTGTAATGTAACATAATCATTTTAAGTTAAAAAATGTTTAAAAAGTTTTCTTAAAAGTAACATTATCTTAGTTATCTCATGGGATCATCAAATTGACTTATAAAATTTATCATTATACTAATCTAAAAGAAGTTAAATATCTATATCAATACTTAATAAAAAATTCAAAAAACTACTTTAAGACTAATTTAGTCTTTATAGCATCAAGTTTTGACGTCTTTATCTAATTGGCTTTTACTTGATTTATCTACTTTAGTGACAGTAGCGTCAATTTCTTTGGTCGACATTGTAGGCGATGTACCTGAACCACCTGATATGGTCATATTGGAGACTCCGGACAGACCTGAAGTCTCCCAGAACAGCGATGTCTTTACACCTAATAATGTAAATAGAACTGGTAATCCATACATCACGAAGCTTGCACCCATGATTATCGCAAAGAACGTCATAGCATCCATGTATGGAAGGAACCTAACTGGGTATGCAACCCACCTTCTTATCAATCCCTCATAACCAGCATAACTCATAGTATATCCCAGCAAGAACGCACCTATAGTCCACATTATTATGCCCCCACTTATCATACCAGAGCTAAGGTTTGTTAAGGTAGCTCCGTTCATCTTAGTTGTCAACATATCAAGTAATATAGAAACGTAGCCGACCACAATTATTGTCCATATCATCAGGTGGAAATGACCTACTACGTAGTAAGTGTTATGTACTATTACGTTAAGTGGGTTCAGCGGTAATATTAAAGCTTGTAAACCTGCTAGTATGAAGCCTATTAAAGCAACTAACGCTGATAGACCTACAGGATTCTTCCACTGGTATCCCTTCCCCGTAGCTATGGTTAATCCTAAGTTCAAAACCGTTAGTCCAGATCCTGCTGCTAGTATTAGAGTTGTAGGCGTTATGAATGCCCTTAAAACTACTGGGAGAGCCATGTTTGCAGATGGTGTACCCAAGTCAACATGCTAAAGGTAAAGAGTAGGATGATGTTGTAACGTGCCCATTTTTCGCTAAATAGAGGTCTTCCTGAGAATTTTGGAATGAGATAATATAGTCCTCCGAATACAGTAAATGGAGCGTAGTAAACTACTGGATGTCCCCAGAACCAGAACAAAACCACCCAAGTTAATGGATTCACCGGCACCGAAGCCCAGAAGTAAAGGACATACCATAGCTCTGCAGCTGCAAGGGCGAACTCTGTCACGAAAATTAGTGCACCGCCAAATGCCATTCCATAAGCTGCGAATACTGGTATTTTCCCCTCACGTGGTCTAGTCTTATATGCATCTAAGAAAATCGTTAAAGATGCTATTATGGCACCCATAGCATTTAAGAACATCATGAAGTATGCAAGCCCAATCAGCTTACCTGCTAAAGCGGGAGCGAAAGAGCCATAGAAGATCCAAGAACCTAGCTGCAGGGCAAGCGGCGGATACATGTACCAGCCTTGCAAAGGACCTCCTATGAACGTGATAATCATTGGCAAGTTAATTAGCCAGAAAGCAGCCGTGAGTACCTTATTGTGAACCGTCGACATCCCGCTTTTGTAGAGGGAATAGGCGAAGACTGATAACGCTATATCCTCCACGATCATCATCATTGCTGCCTGTCCGTGTAAGGTAACTAGAAAGTAGTAGAGAGGAGCTATTGCGTATCCGGCTTTAGTATTCACATGTGGGTTGAGTAAAATAGTTCTGAACCACATTGCCGCTAATCCCATAGCTGCTAACCAAGCCAGACCCCCTGCAGTGTAAAGTAAGGCTATTCCTACCGTAGATCTAGGATATAACTTGACCATTTTACATCACCTCTAAATAACCGTACATGTATGAATGTCCTACTCCACAGTATTCAGCGCAATGGAAGGTATAGTTCCCTGGAGTTGAAGGTGCAAAGAAGAATGAGTAGCTGTTAATTCCAGGTACAACGTTTACGTTTTGAGGTCCGTGAGGTAATCTGAGGTAAAATGCGTGAACTACGTTATTGCTGTACAAGATAAACTCTACGGGTTGGTGTGGATCTACCTTAATCAAAGGATATCCGTTTACGTATGTTATAATGCTATTCACGCTGATATTTTCCTCCGTTCCGTTTGGCATATATACAATTTCAGTGGCGTTCTGTGGTAACCAAGCCCATTGAATTCCTTCCATGTAGATCACAACTGTACCATTAGGAAGTGGTTTTGGAACTCCGCTAGCTAGAGGAAGTCCATCTCTATATGTGGCTGTATCTCCGGTCATAACTGATGTATAAGACCAGCCCACGAAAAACACCACTATGACCAACATCACTACGAACCAGATCTTTTCCCAATCACGATGAGACTCCACTTTAGGTCAAAAGAATTAATACATAATAAAGTTTAAAAGCTTTTCTAAGTAAAACATAATAAAATATAAAGAAATAAAAATCAAAAAAACTTTTGAATGATTAAACTGCATTCTTTCGTGTTAAGAAGAAAAACGCTACTCCAGCCACTATCGCTATCCCAGCAAGTAAGAAGCCGAATCCCTCTTCGAAACTAATGCTACCTGCGGACGCACATGTTGAAGCCGAGGCTAAAGCTATCATCTTGTGTCAATATTAATCACATTACTCGCCATTTAAAAATCTTTTTATATTTTTAACTATTAATCTAAAGTTTACGATGCATCCAAAAGGATCATAGGTTTAAAATTGACGAGCTAATTATTATCCAATAGAACATGATATTTATTTAAACTTAAATGTAATATAAAGAGTTATTTAAATAACATAGACATCTAGATGGCATGTAAGAATCATCAAGAATATCATTAGATGAATAAAATAATATACAATTTTTTAACTTAAAAAATAAAAAAGATTATGATATAGTATAATATGGAGTAGTTACTGAGGAAGATACTACTATAACCCCCCACATTCCAGCGGCAGCGTGACCTTCAAATCCGCAGCAGAACCAATAGATCCCTGGAGATAGCGCTACTGAACCGCTTGCACTAGCCCCTCCGCTTATTCCGTCATACAAATACGTCGAAGATGTAGCACCCACGTATAGCTTTATTGTTCCATCCTGTCCTACATCGTCTCCTGGTATAGCAGTAGTGTTCTGGACTATCAACAAGTTATGTATTTGCCCTTCTTGATTAGTGAACGTAGCTATTACGGTCCATCCTGCAGGTATGTATATGTGAAGTTGTCCATTGCTAGTCCCATTAAAGTTGTATGGATTCCCTGTACTTAATGCTACCAAATTCAGGAATACTGTCTTATTTGAAGAGTCGAAAGGCAACATATCTTTTGCAGATACTTTGGTAGGCGAGACGTTGCTTGTAGCAATGCTGGTAGTAGTTAGTATTTCAGCTTTGTTATGAGTTGGTATTGGGTATGTAACCATTTGAAAGTTATATGCTAGAAATCCTATCATAAATGCCGTACCTGCAAATATAAGCACCAAAACTGCAATGCCTATCCTACTCATTTTACTTCAATAAAAATTAAAAAAATCTAGTATATATATTTAACTTAGATTTTCAAGAAGATATTTAGAAATGGATTAAGTTTAAACAAAATCTTACCGAAAGAAAGTTTTTTAACTTAAAAAATAAAAAAGATTATGATATAGTATAATATGGAGTAGTTACTGAGGAAGATACTACTATAACCCCCCACATTCCAGCGGCAGCGTGACCTTCAAATCCGCAGCAGAACCAATAGATCCCTGGAGATAGCGCTACTGAACCGCTTGCACTAGCCCCTCCGCTTATTCCGTCATACAAATACGTCGAAGATGTAGCACCCACGTATAGCTTTATTGTTCCATCCTGTCCTACATCGTCTCCTGGTATAGCAGTAGTGTTCTGGACTATCAACAAGTTATGTATTTGCCCTTCTTGATTAGTGAACGTAGCTATTACGGTCCATCCTGCAGGTATGTATATGTGAAGTTGTCCATTGCTAGTCCCATTAAAGTTGTATGGATTCCCTGTACTTAATGCTACCAAATTCAGGAATACTGTCTTATTTGAAGAGTCGAAAGGCAACATTACAGCTCCTGAAGGTATTGAAGTAGACGTTGTTGTAGACGTTGTTGTCGTGCTTGTAGATGTCGTACTTGAGCTTGTACTTGTAGACGTTTCACTTACTGTTATGGGTATTCCTGTTACTGTGGTACTATGTGATCCTATGTCTATAGGTGAGCTTCTTACTGCTATGTAATATCCTGCTACTGCTACTAAAATTATTGCTATTACAACTACAGTTACTTCCAGAGTACTAAACTTTGCCATCAAAGAAAACTTTTATTAATGCTTAATAAGCTTTTCATAACAGCCTTTTTAAAGAAAAAAATTTTTTATTTATAATTTAATTAAAGAGATAGTGTAACTAGTCTAAAACCATCAGGTATCTATATTAATTCAAACTAGAGTGGATTTATTCCTCACTTTAATTTTTAGCATTTTTAATATGAGTTTTAAGCTGATTACTAGTTCTAGCTAATTAATTAAGGAATAAAAACTAAAATAGCCTTATGTAATGGTTATTTGTAATGAAGCTTGATCTGCGAAAGAAGGTTTACTTACCGATTTCATTTATTATCTTGTCCTTAGTCTTCTATGCAATTTCTAATAGATCAGATTTGTTGCCAGCTTCTTTCGCTTCATCTCTGTTCTTTTGGTCTGCGATTGCATTATTGATACCCAATAAATTCTTAAACATGGTATGGAATGACGTTAAGAAGACCAAAGCGTATTGGGTACCTTTCTCAATTTATCTATTTTTCCACGTGACATTATATGGAATTTTTTATAACTTAATTCTAGGTGGATTCAACTTCTTTCCCTACTTCGGTTACGGAGTAGGAGCTTCCATCCCTACGCCTCCATATTTATTCGTTTACTGGGTAAGTCTTAGTCCCGCGTTCTTTTCCTTCATAGGTCCTTACGAAAGTGATGTTACGCCATATTCACTCTTTTTAGGTTTGCTTCTATCAACTCTAATAGGTGCAAACGTACAGCGAATAATCGAACTGAGAAAATTAATAAAGGAGAGAAAGAGATCCCTAATTACCATTACTGCAGTTCCTTCTTTAGGGGTGATATCTGGAACCTCGTGCTGCCTCTCATTACCTTCTATTATAATTTACGTTGCAGCAGTTTCAACTGGTACTTTCTCAAGTGTTGTCCCAATTTTAGCCTCGCCAATATTTTTCACCTTCAGTTATTTTGGTTTACCTATAGCTTCCCTAGCTCTTCTTCTCTTTAACTTAAGAGATATAAACAAGGTCATTCGTAGACTTACGATGACTACCTTGAACGGAAGAATGGCAAATCCAAAGGGGAAATGAAACACAGTTTTTCACGATTATATTGTTTAAACAAGAAAAATAAATATGAATAGGCTAACATATATATTAACACTTTTTTAAGAAAGATAACTAATTTTAATCGATAAATATGTCAAAGGGCAATGACAAAGACAAGGTAGATCCGAATAGAAGAGCTGTTGTAGTGGGTGGTGCTGCTGCAGTAGCAGGAATAGCAGCGGGAATTCTTATAGGTGGAAATGCGTTTCCGAAGCTGGAGACTCAGTCGATAACTAAGACTGTAGTGAAGCCAGAGGTTCAGAAGGTAACTGTAACTCAACCAGTTACATCAGTTCAGGCTTATCAAAAACAGAAAGTCGCAAATTATAGCCAACTACAAGTTGGCAATCCAATGCCAGTTACGTACATGGGATATTCAGCATATATCGTCCGAACTGGAACTCCTTCAATAGGAGGAGTAGGCCCCAATGGAGATGTAGTAGGATATAGTGCGGTATGCGTTCACATGGGCGGACCAGTACAATATGATCCAAATACCCATTGTGGGGTCTGTCCGTATCATTACTCTCAATACGACGTAACTAGAGACGGCATGCCAGTAATAGGGCATCCGAATCAGTATCTTCCTATGTTAGTGCTAGAATACGACAGTTCCACTGGAGATATCTATGCTCTAGGCTTTAATAGATTATTTTATGGAGTATATAATAATATAGCTCAAGCTTCAACTTCTTCCTCTTCATAGTGATGGTTGAGGCAGTAACAACAGTTTAATAGAAATATTCTTCTATATTTTTCTTATCTTGTTTTATTTTGGTTATACGTTTTTAATTTCCAAGGTTATTATCTAAAGATAACCTAAATAGAAAAGAAATTTTAAAAAGCATTAAGTACAATTAGCCATGTGGAAAAGAGTATTCTTTATCAAGTAATGGGCATAGTTTTAGGGATGTTAATCCTCTGGATAACACCAGACTCTCCAAGCTATTTCGCTTATGTTATCGTTGGAAACTTGATATTCTGGTCATCATTACTGGTATTAACCTTTAAGTTTCTGAAACCTGAGGTCTCCTTGATAAGGTCCAAGATATCAACACTAACTTTGTCTATCTTCACAGGATACTTAGCCTTGCATTACTTCGTTTATAGTATAGCGCTTGAGAAACTTCTCACAGGTATTTATGGTGTATTGTTTCATGTTTCTTCTCCATTCATTGCAATGACATACTCTCCGTTCTATCCTTCCTCTCCTCTCACGCTATTTTACAATATAATACTCAATCCCGCAATTGTGGGAGGATTTCCACCTAACTATTACTTTGAATTATCATTTTATGCATTATCCATGGGTCTAGTTATAGCTACCTTAGTTACAGCTAACATCTTAAAGGTATTACAATACTCCAGCATGCTTAAAAGGACCAAGGTTATAATACTCGCTCCACTTTTCGGCGTTATAGGTGGAGGAAGTTGTTGTATATCAATACCAATTCTTTTAGCTGAAGCGATACCTGCTGCAAATATCGTATTCTTCAGTCCGATAGGTGATACCGCACTTTTCCTCGCATATGTATTATTGCCTCCGTTAACTGCTATAGCACTTAAGTTAAATTTTGATTCGATGAAGCCAAAGATTCCCAAGAATTTTAGAATAAGTTACGGAAGTCTAGAACAGAGAGAAAAAACCAGTAAAGAAGGTAAGCCTAAAAGAAGCACATAGAACGGGAAATGCCTTCAGATTAAAGCTTAAAGGGATCGCGAACTTAAGAGGAATTAGTGAACGTTTATTCGTTAGTCCTTGAAACCGCAGTTCTAATGATTTTGACTGGCCTTTGTTCCGAACTTCTGGCTTTAGGAACTGAAGAACTAGAGAGGAGGTTAGATAAGGGAATGGCGGGAGGAGTAATCTTGGGCCTGATGACAGCGTTTCCTGAAACCGTTTTCGTAATTGTAGCAATACTAGACGGATTTTATCAAGTTGCTCTTGGATCTGCAATTGGCGGAAACATGATCCTCTTTACGGTGGGGATGGGAATTGTCTCTCTTTCTTATTCTCTAAAGTATAAAACTAGCACGGTAAAACTCGATAGGGATTTCACCTTAGAACTTAAGGCCTTAATAATATCGTTAATAGTTCTTTCAATTATTACTATTATAGGGGAACTTAATTTGGTAACTGGTGTAATATCATTAATGCCTTACATTTATTATGTGACATCTAGGTATAGGCACTTTTCATCACTGGAACAACATGAAAAGGAAGGCAATATGAAAAAGGGTATAGCCTATCTCTTAGCTGGAGGAATACCGTTGGTATTTATTTCGGATTATTTCGTTTCAGCCATTCAGAACCTTTCGCTTTACGTTGGTTTTCCTCCTATTTTAGTTTCCCTTATACTTATGCCTATAGCTGGAGAATTAGAAGAAAAGGTTTCAGCTATAAGGCTTATCATGAAATCGCCAGAAAATGTGACTACTGCAGTAATGAGCTTTGTAGGGAGTAAAATAGAAAACATGTCCGTGTTGATAGGAATCATAGGGATTTTTTCATACGGTGGAGTTGCACTTGCAAGCGACAGAACAGAGTTCGCAGCCGTGATATTAGTAACCATAATCACTACATGGCTCATTAAGGATAGAAAGCTAGGTAGAATAGAGGGATTGATGTTGTTATCTCTATATTTTATTTTAGTTTCGATTTTAGCTTTCACGTCAGCTTAAAGGAATAATCTCATCCTTCATTTACGGTCGCTCTCATCATTCTGATGGAAATCTTCTTAATCAAATTAAAGCTTTATCCATTGTTTCTCTCATAGTTGTTTTCCACCTTTTCATCAAGATTTTTAAATGCGTGAGAGTACAGTAAAAAATAACTCACTAAACTTAGAAATTAAAATAGATCATAAAATTACGTAAGGAGTAAATTAATAGATTAAAAGGTTATATTTTATTATTTATGCAAAACTAAGCAACCAAAGAAAAATTACTTTCTTTTTTTAAAAAAAGTTTATAACCTATAGCTTAGCTCACTTTTAGACATGAAGATCAAACTGATGCCTACTATCAGAGCAGCAATTGAAAAGTATAGTCTGGAATTTAAAGAGAACCATGTGAAAATGTTAGTGAAGACTCCCGTTGCCATAATTCCCAACGCTAGTATAGTAACCACTATTCCTAGAATAAGGATCCACTTAGAGAATACATATCCAAGGAATATGTCCTGCCAACTGGTTTGTTTTGTGTCCAATATTAAGGCCTTTCCTTTCATGAAGGCTAGGCTTCTCTCGCTTCCTATCATTGCAAATCCATGAATTGAAGAGAAACCAAGGTCTTTAGCCTCCTCCATTCCTTTCTTTAAGTTATATGATATTATTTCGCCTATCTCCTCCGGGTTTTCGATGTCTCCAGCATGTCCTATTACTTTTCCACTTTGGTTTATGTTCAATTCTCCTAATATTTCCTTTCCTTTCATGCTCTTGTCACCTCCTTCATCATATAAGGAATAACGTGATCCCAATTTACCTTTTTGGGATCAGTTATAATTAAATAATTATTAAGGAATACAATCCCAGTATCATCGACTATCATGGCGTAACCAAGGAAAGATCCCATTTTGAGCTTTGGAGCTTGAGAATAACCTATCTCCATATTTTCAAGGAGATAGGAAACTAACTTTTCCTTGTCTATTCTCAAGTCGTCTCCCCACAACTTTACAAGGGATTTACCCTTCACTTGGTAGACGCCCAAGACTCCTTTCACGTTCTCTAGCATTTCTCCTCTAAGTTAATTAACGTACATAAGTTAAAAAACTTATCTTTATTTCGAGTATTAGTTTATCAAATACATTACTAGAGCACGTCTTAAGCGTTTATGTTCATTTCATAGGATAAGACCCAGTGAAAGTTTCAACTTAATTAAAATAAAAGATGTAGATGAGATATGAATCACATGAAACCGAATCTTGGCACAGTAACTGTATTTAATTTAATATAATTAATTTTATTATAGATAATTCCATATTTATGTATATAATTTTATACCTATTTATAAAAGGTATACGTTTTTAGTTTTACTTCTTCAATTTTTTTTAAAAAAAAGTCTTAATTATCATTTTGATTTTGTTATCATTATTCTATAAGAGTTACCATTTTTCTCTATTTTACACGGATAACCTCTAGACTCGCAAATTGAGGGAATTCCGAAATCGGTTGGTTCAGAATCACTAACTATTTCAAGGGTCTCTCCAACTCTCATTGAATTTAGCCTCTTTATTACCTCTATTTGTGGTTCTGGACACGGTTCGCCTCTCAGATCTATTATCTTATTTTTTTCACTTTGATTCATAATCTAACTATATTAGTATAGTTAATAAATTATACCTATTTATAAAAGGTTTAAATATTTTAGAGGAGAAAAACCTTGTTTTACATGTATTTCCACACGTTTCTTCCCTTGTAGTTGTAGACAATTGTCTTCATAGCTGTTACATATTCTATTGTATAGCCTATTCCTTCCCTTCCAACTCCAGAGTCCTTCCTTCCTCCGAAGGGGAAATATCCAATTCCATGTTTCGGTGCATCGTTGACGTAAACCGCGCCTACCTCAAGCTTTCTTATTAATTCTCTAATTCTATTTATATCATTTCCAAATATCGACGCATCTAATCCATATCTCCTGGAGTTAGCCAATTGGATAGCCTCGTTTGCATCCTTTACCTTTACTAGGAGAGCTACAGACGCAAATACCTCCTTGTTGAAAAGGTATAGGTCCTTTAATTTTTCCTTATCCACTTCTATCAGTGCTGGCTCTATATATGTAGCACCAACTCTCTTTCCGCCCACTAGTTGCTTGCCTCCTTTCTTGATTGCATCCTGTATTGCGTTCTCCCACTCTTCAGCAGTTTTCTTGTCTATGATGGGACCTGCATTTATTCCTTCCTCCCTTGGATCTCCAACCTTTACCTTCTTCATTTCCTCGATTATGTCATGTTTTAGCTTATCATAAATCTCTTCCTCTGCGAAGATTAATTTCACAGAATCGCATCTTTGTCCAGTATAACTTGTTATTCCCGTCACGATCCTCTGCGGCGTAAGAGGAAATGTAGCATCCTTCAGCACTATTACGGGGTCTCCTCCACCAAGTTCCATGAGATATTGTCTAATACCCCCTACCTTTATCACGTGTTCTCCTGTCTCAGTGCTTCCAGTCAAAGAGATTACCTGAAATCTCTTGTCCTTGACTATCTCGTCCATCTCCGATCCTGGAAGGGTTATTATCGATAGCGAAGTTGGAGGTAAACCTGCAATTTCAAATAGTCTAGCTAACATGATTAGAGGCAAAGGTGTAGAAGACGGCGGTTTCACCATAACTGCATTTCCTATCACGGTAGAGTACACTATTTTATTAACTGTGTCAAATAATGGGTAATTAAAAGGAACTATGGCTAGGACTAAACCAAGGGGTTCACGGGTAACTATTGCCTCAGTTTCTAGACTTTCACTGCTCCAATCCCCTGGAACGAAGTCTCCATATATTTTCTTGGCGTCTAAGTCTGCCCTGATTAGCCTCTCTATTGCGGCATCTACCTCACCATTAGCTGCAGCCCTAATTTTGCCATTATTTAACATGAGAACTTCCACGAAATCCTCCCTGGTCTTTTCTATTAGATCAGCAACCCTATGGTATACCTTAAGTCTCTTCTCGCCCGGCATGTTCCTTATGTCCCATCTTCCCTTTTCGAAGTTCACTTCTATTGCATCCTTTACTTCCTGAAGGGAAAGCTTAGGCGCTTTTGCAATTACAGACAAATCTATCGGGGAGACTACCTTTAATCCTTCCGGATCTGAACCCGAAACCCATTTTCCAGCCAAATACGTTTTAAATGTCGGTACTTCCCTTTTCTCAAATATAGATTGGAACTCGGCAGAAGTGAGATTTAGCTCTGTCTTCTTAATTGGCTCTTTCGTTTTTTCCATACTATTAATATCTTTTCTTTCACTTAAATTCCTTGAGGAATTTTTCAGCTGATTCCTCATCGGGGATTATTTCGTTGTCTCCTCTTACGGTAACTACCAAGGTAGCTGATGCTACAGCGTGGGAAATCGCGTATTCCACTGGTTTTCCCTTCAATAGGAGGGAAACGAAGGTGCCGGAAAGTGAATCACCCGCACCGGTTGGGTCCTCTACTTGAACATGAAATCCTCTTTGTAACATCTTTCTTCCTTCGTGGAATACGAAGGTTCCCTCTATCCCTGTCTTGTAAACTAAGGTTTTGACACCGAGTGATGAGAAGAAGGAAAACGCTTCGTCCGGATCCTTTATCCCTCCTATTATTTGGGCGTCGTCCGGATCAGTTACAAGTATATCTACGTTCTTTATTGCTTCCCTTAACGTATACCTTGCTTTTTCTGGAGACCATAAGTTCAACCTTATATTGGTGTCGAAACTCGTCATTTTGGCTTCCTTCATTGCAGTTAAGGCGGCTTCCCTCGCGGAGTCGCTAATTGCCATGGTAATTCCTGTGGTATGAACTATGTCAGCTTCCCTTATCTTTTCTAGGTCTAGGTCATTGATAGAAATTGTACTCCCTGCGCTTCCCTTTCTGTAATATACCGAGGAACTTCTCATTGGAATTGGAAACCCCCTCTGGATGAAGAATATAGCAGTAGGATGTTCTGTGTCAACTTTTATCATGGAAACGTCTATTCCTTTTCCTCTAGCATATTCAATGATATTATAACCGAATTCGTCGTTTCCTACTTTAGCTATAAGGGAACACGGGACTCCGTTCCTCACCGAGGCCATGCAAAAGTTAAGCTCAGCTCCGGCTACGTGTTTCTCGAAGTAGCTTACGTCCCTGAGTCTACCTTGTGTAAAGGCGTTAAGTTCTACCATCGGTTCTCCTATCGCTATTATCTTTACCATATCTTTCAATTAGTTCCATTAAGATATAAGCTCACCGTGCTGTAATATGTTGAAACTTGAAGTGCTAAGTATATATCACTTCTTACTCCATGAATACTTTTCGAATATTTCTCTAGTTTTGTTTAATAATTCCATACTCTGCGATTCGTTGAGCGGGAACAGTACAGGCCTAGGTTCTCCAACGTCATACCCCATTAACTCCTTGGTCAGTACGTAGATAGAAGGAATATAACCAAAGCCCTTAGCTGTTGATACAAGTTCATCTACCATGAACTGCAACCTCATTGCACTTCCTATATCTGCTTTTAACACCCTCTCCCTTATGTTTACAAGGACGTCCGGAACGAAGTTGGCAGCAGCAGAAACCGTGCCGTCTAAACCAGTTGAGATAGCCGTCATTACTAATGTATCGGCTCCGTTGAATACCTTCATGTTGGGAATTTTCTTATATTGCAGGCTATGGTTTATAGAATCATTTGTATCCTTTACCCCTTTAATGCATCCTATCTCGCTTACGGTTTCCGCATCTACGTCTTTCCCTACAGCTGACGGATAGTTATACAAGTACACTTCATCGTGAATTTCGCATATCTCTTTGAAGTACTTGATTATTAACCATCTGGGCAATCCAGTGAAGTAATAAGGCGCATAAGACGCTACTGTCTTTACAGATAAATCCTTTGCCAACTTGGCAAGGTATTTAACGTCATCCATGTTAAGCCCGCCTATCTGGAATATCACCTTTTCTGTTACCTCCATTACTGCCCTTAGCGTAGTCTCCTTTTCTTCCCTTGAAAGCGCAGGTCCCATCCCTGTAGTCCCGTTCACGAAAATTCTGTCCACTCCAGCCTTCAGCAGTGATGATGCGTGCTCTTTTAGAATTTCTTTGTCTATTTTATTTCCCTTAAAGGGGGTAAGTATAGGAACAATAATCTCAGCCATTTTTATCACTTCAGGTATCGTTTCCACGTTCCTCCTACTACCCATACTGGTTCTTCCTTAACATCCAGTGCCTCAGGCTCAGCCTTTAGTTCGTCAACCAGTTTTTCGTTAACCTCAACTCCTATCCCTGGTTTTTCCAGTACCCTTACATGGCCTTCCTCTACCGGTGTTACGTTACCTATTAGATCCCTCTTCCATTGTGGAAACCAGTCGTAAAAGTTCTCCAACATAAGCAAGTTATTTACTGTAGCTGAAACTTGTATGGATACTGCGTTCTGTATTGGTCCGAAGGCGTTATGAAAGGCAATTTCCAGGTCTCTAGCTTCAGCTATGTCTACTACTTTTTTCGCGATTGTAACTCCTCCTATATTTGTTATATCAGGCTGAAGAACGTCAACTAAACCCTGAGAAATGTAGAAATAAGCCTCCTTTAAACTTACTAACCTTTCCCCCAGAGCTACCCTGACGTTTGTCCTTTCTCTGTATTCCTTCAGACCTTCAACGTCTTCATGGTGGACAGGCTCCTCCATGAACAACGGATTATACTTTTCTAATCTTTTCGCAACCAACTGAGACGACTTGGAGTTAAATCTGCCGTGGTGCTCTATAAGGATTCCCGCGTCTTCTCCTAAAGCCTCCCTTACGGCCTTAACGCGTTCCTCGCTCTCCCTGAGACCCATTTCGTCTATCCAATTGAAGTATTCCCCAAATGGGTCGAATTTCACGGCTTTGTAACCTCTCCCCATTACTTCCTTAGCTCTTTCAGCAAAGTCCAGAGGGGTGACACAGTCCTTATACCACCCGTTGGCGTAAACGGGAACCTTGTCCCTTACCTTTCCTCCAAGTAGCTTGTAAATTGGAGCTCCCAATTCCTTGCCTAAAATATCCCAAGAGGCTATGTCTATTGCACTGACAGAGGTCGCAGATTCGAATGATCTACCTAGATAAAAGTCTTGTTTGTACCATTCATGATAGTTCTTTTCCACGTCTTCAACTTCCTTTCCTACATACGACTTCGAGACTTGCTTAATTGCGTTGTAAACAGAGATTATTCTCAGCGTTGGAACGGCTTCCCCATATCCTATCTCCCCGTTTGAGGTAACTAACTTTACTAAGATCATAGACGATGCCCAAGTGGCCGCTCCTTTCTCTTTAGAGGTAAGGACTATAGGTTGAATTTCTGAGATCTTCATATGTTAATTTGACATGCATAGTTATTAAACGCTCTACTAACTAACGTTTTCTTTCATTGGTTATATATTTTTATCTTTATTTTCTTATGAACAATCTAATATATAGTACTAACTTTTAAATTATAAATATTTTAACTTAACGAGGGGGTTAAGGGGGGGAGAAAACCCCTTCCGTAGGGGCTGGGTAGTTCACACGAAAAAAGAGAATAACCCTTAAGGAATTAATAGACAAAGTTTTATTTAATCTTCCTGTATACATAAAAAATTATTAAATTAATAATTTATATTTAGCATGCCTTTTTCTATCATTTTTGAGTATTTCCGCTGCCTCCTTTGCTCCTCTTTAAGAGAATAGCGACAGTGAGCGCAATTATCAGGATAATTATCGTTGTCACTATTCCAACGTTGACGTAGTTGGTTGAAGTTATTGATGTTTCGGTGATTGGTCCATTTACCTTAATTGTGGCTCCGTTAGGTTCCTGGTAAGTTCCCTGCCAAGTTACCACTTGGAAGAACCCTTGAGGCGCTTGCAATTTAATTACACTTCCTATAGGGTACCAAGTCCTATTGCCGTTTATATTCGCTAGGTATTCCACGGTATAAGGTAGGTTGACAGATCTCGGGGCAGTTACAGTAAAGTTTTCTCCGTTGACTGAATACCTCTCCGTGGAATTCACGTAAATGAATTGAGGCTTTACGACAACGTTAGATCCTGAATTTACCCATGAACTCTGCCCAGTTTCTTGTTTTCCGTTGACCGAGAAGGTCATGTTAAATGGTAGATGTATAAGGTATTGTACAATGTAACTGTCACTAATTGAGGAAGGTTCTGTTAAGTTCAGCTGTGATACATTACTTCTAACTAGCAACCTCTCCGTAGAGTTCACGTAGAATACGCTATAGAAAGTAATATGAGTCCCCTTAAGATAATATCCGGAATTAATTGTGTAGTTTTCTCCGTTTATGTTGACAGGAATTGGGGTTGTCAAGCTGACATAATAGTAAACCCCGTATACTGGGGTATAGTTCATTGGCTTATTGACAACGAAAGAGAAGGAGCTTACGTTATACATCACTCCCTTAGCTATGTGAATCTGCTGTAGGCTTGCTACAACTATTGAGGAGGAGTTAATCCATGACTGAGCGAAGTTCATGACTGTTCCGTTAACTGATACCGTGATGTTGAAGGGGAACCTAACCAAGTATTGAACAACGTAAGCAACTGGGAAAGTAATCGGTTCGTTAACTTGGAACTCAGAAGGCTCTACGTAATACCTCACTCCATCTTTTACCGGTATTATCTGAGTTGGTAAATTCACGGTATATCCCTTCGTTATCCACGAAGAATTAACGAAGTAAGTTGACTTATCAACTATTATCGTTA
The DNA here is from genome assembly GCA_032834875.1 of Sulfuracidifex metallicus DSM 6482 = JCM 9184. Classification (NCBI taxonomy): domain Archaea; kingdom Thermoproteati; phylum Thermoproteota; class Thermoprotei; order Sulfolobales; family Sulfolobaceae; genus Sulfuracidifex; species Sulfuracidifex metallicus. Next base: position 1,949,303 of record CP135238.1, on the reverse strand, counting down.
CGTTGAAGGGGAACTTAACTAAATATTGAATTATGTAGTGCCCTTGTAGCGTCACGTTAATTGGAGTCTCAACCTTGAAGCTAAGAGGTGAAGTAATTATAGCTCTTGTTCCGTTTGAAATATAGTCAGTCTGATTGGAAATGTTAAGCGTTGAATCAACGTTAATCCAACCTAGCTTGAAATTCTCAGTTACTCCGTTTACCGTAAGTGTCACGTTGAATGGGAACCCGACCTCATATTGTAGTACATATGTAGCATTTATGGTATAGGTTCCAGGCGATGTAATGTTAACTATGTTTCCTTCTTTCACTCCATCAACTAAGGAATATTTGAAGAAGAGCCTTTCGCCCAAACCTATTTGATATGTCTTAGGGAAGCAGATGGAGGAAGGAAGGTGGACTGGAACAGTGCTATTGGAAGGTTCTTCGATTCCGTTTACGTAATAATGGGGTACTACAGTCGAAACTGATACCAAGGCGTAGTCGTTTGTCGAGAAGTCTACTTGGGTAGTATAAATCAACGAAGGTCCAGCCATCATCTGAAAGTCTGCTATGTAGTAACCTTGATTTGCATTGAAGTTGAAGCTCTCTGAAGATCCGTTTATTTGACTGGAGAAAACCTCCAATCCAGTCTGAGCATTCTTAACCGTTAACTTCCACATAGAGTCACCTGGCGTTACGTAAACTGTGAGCTTTCCTTGAGAATAACTAGCACTGGTTGATATGTTCCAGAGGAACCCGTTTGTAGATTCTCCTGAGCTCTGAACCGCGTAGTCCATGGCATTATTCCACGTCTCAGATATACCATGCGACTGGCTGACTTTACCAGTAATCCCAAAAGACGTAGACATTGCTGAAGGCATTGTGTAGAATTCACCATTATAGGAATATCCAGACCACATTGTGGAGTTCCAGCTATTCACATATAACGTGGAAAAGTCGTTAGAAGCAGATATCACCATTTCAAATCCATTTGGACCTGAGGGATTTTCCCCTCCAATGACAAATAAGGGAGATTGAGGAATGCCCAAGACGAAATCGTCGAATTCGCCTATTCCAATTGTCGAAGAGTTGCTAAATGAATAGCTAAACTGTAAGTTCATGTAATTATTTGTCTCGTTTGCTGAGGTAATTAACTGTAATACGAAAGGTGTTTTAGTTATTATTGGTTTATTATCCTTATATTCATAGAAAGTAACTCCATTTTTAGTCGTCAAAGAGCCTTTTCCACCTATGGGAATCGAGGTAGATATGTTGGAGCCTGGCTGAGTTATATTCCATACTAAGTCAGAAAGGTAAATCTTGTATAGTCCTCCACCTTCACTCTGAATTATAGGCATATTTTGCACCCAGAAATATTGATTGCCAGCTTTCACTACTCCATCTAACTGTACTGAAGCTTGGTTCACGTAAGACGTCCCGTTATAAGAGAGGAAGTCTCCTCCGTTGAATTGTATTCTCCCTATTATTGCGTTGGTAAAGGTAGTATATGAGAGGTTCCCATTAGACGTTTGAAGGACGCCTATGTCTGCCATGCCTATTGCGTTTCCTGAGTCCTGTGATGTTACGCTAGACGCTGATGCGTGAACTGGAACACCTAGCGAAATCAACAAGAAAGCAAGGCTCAACAGGAGTACTGTTTGATGTGCCTTCATATATATAAGTTGTTCAAATCTTTATAAAAAGTCAAAGTATTACAAAGTGATGAACGTCTCTTAACATAGTAAATCTAAAGATTATCACTAATATAATAAATATAATAACTGAGTGAAATGTAAGATTAAGATCAGTGAGCAGCGTATTAACTGGTCGATTGATCTGGAGGTACTTCCTGTGGTGGTTGGCTATGGCTTCAGTCTTGGTTGGTCCTTCCCACATGTTCTTAGACATGTTCACTGAGGCAGGGGTATACGTGAAAAAAGGAGGGAAGTGGAGGAGATATGCATTAGCTCACTTCAGATATAATAACCCTCTAGTTAACGGACTAGCAGCGCTGGCTGGAGTATTTTTTATAGCTAGCTATATTTTTCTATTTATTCTAGATCTGTTATACAACTTAACAATAACAGTGGAACTCTTCTATGAGCTACTCTGAACTTATAACTTATGAGGGGGTAAGTAACTTATGAGGGGGTAAGTAAAATGTTGTTCGATCCTAGACCTAAGGAGAAATTGAAAGATATATTTGACAGGGAAAATGAGGTAGAGCTACTCAAGAGATCCCTGGACTCTCCACTTATAATAATATCGGGTTTGAGGAGGACTGGTAAGACATCTCTAGTTAAATCAGTCCTCAACGAAGTCAAGGCAATCCACATCTTCCTGGACATGAGAAGGTTTGAAAATAGGGAATACATAGTATACAAGGACTTTCTAGGCGTGTTGGAAAGGGAAGTAAACTCCATAACTAAAAAATGGAAAGGAGTTTTAGATCACTTCAAAGCTGTAAAGGGAGTGAGCGTAGCGGGAATGTCATTAAGCTTCAGCTGGGGAAAGGAAAGGACAGAGTTCTCAGACGTGCTTTCCTCGTTAAACGACTGGGCTAATGAAAAAGGTAGGAATGTGACTGTGGTCATAGACGAGGCGCAGGAGTTGATGAAACTAAAAGGGTACGACGTCCTCCCCTCCATAGCTTACGCTTTCGATAACCTAAGGAACGTGAACTTCATTATAACGGGATCCGAGGTGAGGGTGAAGACTAAATTCTTGAAGCTAGAAAAAGAGAATTCTCCTCTTTATGGTAGGGCACATGTAGAGGTCAACGTTAATACTTTCGATAAGGAAACGTCAATCAAGTTCCTTGAAAAGGGATTCGAGGAACAAGGAATCAATTTCAGGAAAGGGGAGGAGGTTTATGAGGGGTTGGGAGGTAACCCTGGCTGGCTAACTTACTATGGATACGTATACGTAAAGGAAGGGGACGGACAAGCTATGGAGTACACTAGGATGTATGCTAGGAAATTGTTATCTAAAGAGCTATGCGACTTTCTGGTTGAGGGAGGAAGGTTGGGATCCAAGGAAAGGTATCTCAGAGTATTGGAGACTTGTAAGTCAGGATGCTCATGGAAGGACATCAAGAACGCTCTTGAGGCACTTGAGGGCAGGGAAGTAAACGACGGTACAGTTCACACTATACTTCAGAATCTGCTGGATTACTCTTTCCTCGTTTTGGAGGGAAAAGGGAAGTACTTCCTTGCAGACCCCCTTATGAAGGAGTTGAATGATGTGAGGTGCTCGGGTCTATAACTATTCCTTAAGTAGCTTTTCGCACAGGGAAGAAATGCGAACATTTGCAATGATCTTACTTTAAGTACGCAGCAGGTTATGCACTCTAATTCATATTGGATGTACTAGCTGCAGTCAGAAAAGGTGGAGATATCACGCTGATGTTTTAGGTTTACTTGTAATTATGAGAACCACCGCTGGGTCGTCGCTTTAGGTGACCTTATCGTGAGGAGTTATCTAACCCTCTCAACTTAACCTTTAATGAGAGGCGTAACCGCGGATCGAAGAGGGAAACCATCGCTATGCAATGAGGGAGTTAGTTATCCACTTGAATTTTATTTTATATCGACTTAGTACGAGTTAATTTCAATTAGACTCATAATTATAGTTCATTTAATAAATATCTTCTCTAATATTATAGTTTATATTAATTAAATTTATTTTACTCTGTTAATATATAAATCAGCAATGACAATTTAACTTGGAATAGTAAAATGCATTCGTATTAATAAGTTCTGAAAGTTACGAGCATGAAATTGTAAGGAAAGACAAAAAATATTAATTCTTTATTTAAATCATAGTATAAAAGAAATAATAATTAGCTATAAAGTGGAGTTAAAGTTTACTAAATATTGCTAATGTTGCTAAACAAATTAATACAAAGAAGGCTACTATAATTATTATACCAGATAGAGAAAATAACTCTATTACGGAAGAGAATATTAATGGCGACACCAAACTCCCAATACTCTGCATGGCATTACTAAAGCCAGTCTGTATTCCATATTGTTCCTGGCTTACAATGATATTCAAAATAGAATAGTAATTTAAGGAAAATATTGCCATCGAAAGCGAGGAAACTAACGTAAAAATCCATATAGAGAGCGTCGAGGGGAAGTAAAGTAAGAGAAAGCTTATCCCTGAGTAGATCAAAGGAAAGAGAAAGAGATGCGAAATCTTTTTAGTGAAAGTCAAAGAAGCAAGGTACCCTCCGAAAGAGGCTATGAAATAAGATAAAGAGCTATAAATTCCATAGACTTCGAAGAAATTTCCTATTTTGTCTATAATGTTTACGATAACCACCGAGGTTCCTGAAGCGATGAAATAAAATATCACTGCGGAAAATGTCAGTAGGAGCAACCTAATGTCTTTTATTCCAGTCCTAAAGTATATCTTGCTGGTTCTAACCTTATTTCTGTTTATTTTTATACTTGATATAATTAGCAATCTAATATATTGTAAAATAACATAAATAGTAATATATATCTGAATTACTATCAACCCGTAGGTCTCAGCTAGAATTCCTACCAGTAACATAACTATTGCTCCTATTATCGTAGTTAATGTGAAGCTAAATGAGAATATAATATTAGTATCTTCTTCTTTTGCATTCTCCTTGATCCACTCTCCTAATATGAAACCTGCTAACGATTCTATGTTTAAGCCAATGAATAGAAATATTATGATAAAGTAAATGGAGTAGGGCAAAGTGTAAAGGAATGATAATATCGCTACAAGGAGATAGCATCCGTTTGCGAGCAACTTCGAGATCTTAGCTACGGAATTTGGGTTGTATTTATCGAATAAAATACCTTTAATAGGCATTGTTAATGTTATCGTGGACATCAAGGAGATTAACAGCCCTACAAATAGTATATTTTTAGATATATAATATATAAACATTAGTATCGCTTCAATAAGAGGACTCTCCTGATAGAGGACTTCTGATATAACAATCTTCCTGGTTCCATCGTTCCTAAGTGGATCAGTGAACTTCATTCTTTTAAGTCACCAAAAACTTTGAGATTATAAAAGAACTCTGAAGGTTGGGCTGGGCATATTAATTCATTAGAATTGCCACTAAAAAATCCTCTAGACCACCATCTTATTTTATCTTGATATAAATTTAAACTACCATCTTCTTTTAGTTCTCCTACCGTGTTAATTTCGTCTCTAAGCAGTAACGTGCATTTACTTAACTTCCCGTTAGATCTTATAACAAAGGACGTTGGTAAGGACGCATAACATAAAGAAGTTTTGAGATCTGGATATCCTATCTTTAAGCCAAGGCTATTGGCATAATTTACTAATTCTTTTAAGATAGAGTTATTATTCATTGTATTCAAATATTTATCGTAATCACTACCATATTTCCCTAATCTAGCGAAAGAGATTATTAGATTACTAGGTAATTCTATTTCTCTTTTTATTCTGTTTAATAGAGATTTTACAGATTCAATGTTGTCAGAGGATAGATGGATCCGTAGATATATCTTTAAAGGAATATTGGAGTTGAGAATAGATTTAATGTTGTTCCATATCACGTTGAATGTGCATCTTTTACCTATATTGATTCTTCTTCTATTATGAATGTCCTCATCGCCATCCAAGGTAATCTGAAATTCGTTTACATGAAGTTCTGTAAGCTTTTTGGCCTTATCTAGATTTAGTAGATATCCATTGGTTACCATAAATCCTTCTATTTTGGGAACTCCTTCTATAGTTTTTGAATTAATATATTCCATGATCTCAAGTACAGTATCGTAAGCCAATAGTGGCTCTCCTCCGAACCATATTACTCTTAAACTATCTAGATCTATCATTCTCTTCTCTAGAAAATTTTTAAGAGCATCAATTACTTTTCTATTCATTTTATTATTCTCAAATTTTTCATAACAATATATACATCTAAAGTTACATTGTTCTGTAGGTAGAATCACTATTGTAATTCTTTTATTAAAAAAATTTATAATATCTTCCTTATTCATTTTTATCCCACTAGCAAATGAAATTACCGCATTTCAATATCGGTCCAGTGAGCTGGTTAGCTAGAATTAGGTACTCTATTGTGTTTTCATTTATTCCTTTAGTTTCCTTTATTCTTCCGAACTGATCTAATATCATGTTTAGCTCATTTACACTTACTCTTAGCTCATTTTTATTTATTTTTTTAAAAAAAAACAGACTTTACGTTTAAATATTTTATACCATAAGTCCTTTATATAATATCATTTAAGTATGATGACATGTATACCTCATTCCCTTCTTCCTTGAATTTAAGTATCATATCATGCTCTAAGTGCGGTCAAAAGATGAGGGAAGCAGGGCATTGATATTTTTCGTATACTAGTGGTTATCAGAACGACCTTGATGCCGTTGCAACCTTGAGCCTTAATGGACTGTGTATATGAGTCTCTCCGCTGTCATCAGATGAGATGTATAAGACTGAATCGATGAGGAAAACCCTCGCCATCGAAGAGCGGAGGAAGTTAGTAAAAGTAAATTAATGGAGACTATAACTATTTTGTTGAACTACCACGCTCTTACGGACGGGGCACCACTACCTCGCGATGGAGATTTCCCGTTTCTGAGAGCAACCTAGATCCCTCTTCACTCACAGCGGAGGTTCCACCTAACGGAAACGATTTGTGATGTCCGTGTGGAAGAGAGGTACGGAGGGTTCCTCTCCACATACTTTAGTTCTCCAGTATCAACCGTAAGACCCAGCTCTTTCAACCGAGGTCTAAGAGATTATTGATTTTCATAATTATAGATAACGTTTCTATAAGGGGCTATTCATCTCTACCCTATGATGGAGATCTTCCGACCCCTTGACTCCCATCAAGTTAAAAAATAAATCACATAGTATACATGCAGCTAATTAATGTTTTATTTATATTTGTCTTTTAAGGCGCATACAAATTATTTTTTGCGTCATGTGTAGGTTGCGACAGTATATGATCTTCTCTTTGGGAGGAAAATGTAGAATTTTATACGGAATTTTATACTATCATGAGTTAAAAGTGTGGAAGAAATAATACCGCTGAGGGTTGTATACAATCCCTTATATTAGGATTCCCTTATATTAGGATTAGGGTTTAAATACAGTTTCAAGATCATAATGGTAATCATGACGTGATGAGCGTAGCCTATACGTCCTAGTTAAAATGATCGTTCATGAAGTACCCCTCTCTTCCTCATCTGGAGCTACGTTTATTCAACTAATGCAGGAAGTGCTCTGGTTTGGGACTAGCGTTGATCTCCGCCCTCTTTTGATAAGGTGAGGCTTCGAACTAAGAAGTTTGTCTAGGGCATGGCAGGTTCACAAAAATCATGGAATGGTTAAAAACTTTTGACCGCATACAGAAATATGAACTTGTTCGACGATCCAGATGGCTATCTTAACTGGTATAGAGTCCACAAGGTAACTTACGAGAACGAAAGGAAGGTAATTGAAATGCTGAAGTTGGAGAACTGTCTGGACGTTGGATCAGGTCCCTCAATATTCCACGAGAGCATTAATGGACGAGTAGTGTCCGTGGACATCTCGGAGCTTGTACTCCGTTCAATGAAAGGGGATAGGGTGCAAGCTGAAGCCCACTTTCTTCCCTTCAGAGAAGGGGCTTTCCCATGCGTGTTTACCTCAGTAACGTTGTGTTTCCTGGATAACTTGGAGGAATTCATGAGAGAGGTTGAAAGGGTTACAAGAGGTTACTTTGTAGGTTGTGTAGTGAAGGCTGACTCGCCTTGGGGAGAGTTCTATTCTCAGTTGGGAAGGAGAGGTCATAAGTATTATTCTCATGCCCATTTCATATCTGGGAAGGACTTCGTTACCTTGGTAAGTAAGTTCTTTAAAATCGAGAAGATCGTATCAGTCTTGCGTTATGGTCCAGCTGACCAGGAGACTCCTGAGTTTCCCAGGGAAGACGAGGAAGGAGCATATATGTGCGTCAAGGGAGTCAAAAGAGCTCAATAAACTAAGCTTTGCAGTCCTTTTCACTAAAGTGCAATAGAACGCAAGAGCCTGAACAAGTTCAAGTTTTTGTTAGAATATATCTGTAAAATAAGAGGAAAAAAGAAATTAATCCTAGAAAGAGAAATAAAGTAGGCCTTATAAACAAATGTATTGCCTCTGCCAAATCCCTCAAGATGTAAAGACTGAAGGATAGTGTGACTAAGAAATCCCAAGAGAAACTTAACAAAATACTACTAGGATATTTATAAATACAGTCCATCAATGACAGAGATTTTCTACCACACATAATTTTTGACTGATATCGAGTATAGTTCTATCTTATTGAGTATCTTCTTGCCTACTTCTAATTTAAATGAATTTCTTATTGATCTAAAGATACTAATTAAATATACAATTAACTGTTTAATTAAATATTTAATTGAAAATATTATTAATACTTTTTGATTATCTCTTTTGCTGTAGACATGATCTTTTCTTTGATTTGTTTTTATTTTTTAGATTACTTCTAAAATTATATATATGTTAGTTTAAAAAGTTTTTGAGACGATTCTTTTGAATTGAATGTAACTTACTTAGACTTAAGATTGGGAAATTTTACAGATGTATACCGTAGACTTAAACAATATAGCTAGAGAAACACATATTACGTGCTAACCTTGTCTTTTGAAATTCAAAGAAGTAAAGAATGACGGCAGGAAAAGGTATCTTTACGCCTAGACCTTTTCCTCGTAGTGAGGAACTTTAAGAAAGGGATAGAGGCTTGAGCGTGAAGATCTTAGAGGATAACTTATGGGCTCACGGCTGAACAGCTAACCATAAGATGCTTGAGTGCCACGTTCATGAAGGTGAAATGTCATGGTAACCTAGCCTCTGGTTATACCCTGTGAGATACTCTGTTTCTCTCATCTCAAGAGGGACATTAGCTTCTAATTTAGCATGAGATGTCTCCGCACGTTAAGAAGAAAGGAAACTGTCTCCATTCATTATTTTTTAAAAAAAGATAGAATATCTCTTTTTTCTCTCTCTATGTGTGATTATATGTATGTGTATATACGTTCCATATCTCTCTGTCACTTTTCATAATTTGTCATCCTCAGGTTAAGACAATATTTCCTTGAGGCGCTTGGCGTGGTTCTCCCAGGAGAGCGACTTCGCAGTCTCCCAAGCGTTCCTCCCCATGGGAAGAGGGTCCTCCAAGATCTCGTTTATCCTGGAAGAGGCTTCCTCCACGTCCTTCACCACGAAGCCGTTCTCTCCCTGTTTAACGAGTTCCTTGCTACCTAAACCTTCGTTCACTACGACAGGGACGCCGTAGCCCATTGCCTCTAGAACTCCCATCCCTGGACCGCGTTCGTTGAAGCCGAACCTAACCAGGACGGAAGCCCGGGAGTAGAGAGACATCAACTCCTGGTCGCTTACCTTCCCCGTGACTGTCACTGTGTCTCCGTACTCCCTCTCGAACTGTCTTCGAGTGTCTTCCCTAGCCCAGGAACCAGCCATGACGAACTTTGCCTTCACGCGTCGAGAAATCTCACCGTATAGGTGGGGTTTCCTCCCAGCGTCCCACATGGAGACGCTAAGCACTAACCTCTCGCGCGAGTCGCTTATCTTCTCTGCTGGGTAACACCCAGGGTAGACCACGTCAGCGTCGAAACCCTTCTCTCTCAGCACGTCCCTGTTCCACATGGAGTTAGTGACCACCTTCTTTGCCTCTCTGATGACTCTCCTCTCCATCTCCCGCGGGAGAAGGTACTTAACACCAGGCACAGTGAGGGTGGTCTCGTGGAGGTAAAGGGCGTATTCCTCCCCTGTCTTCCTCTTCCTCAAGTAGCCCGTGATCCCCGCGAACTGGTCGTGAAAAAGGGCGTACCCCCTCAAGGACCTAGCTTTCAGGATGAGGTCGAGGTCCACCGTCGCTTCCTTACCGCGGTGGCCAGCGTAAAGGGATGTGATGAAGGAGGAGATGTGAGAGAGTAGACCTCCTTTCTCACCTTTCCTCCTAAGGATCGTGTAGTCCACTCCACTCAAGTCGTAGTTTCCCCCTGCGTCCCTGTAGACCACGAGCTTCCACCCCGTGTGCCTTGCCTCCTCGACTGCCATCCTTGGGACTCCGCTGTTCCAAAGTAGCCTGACAGCTATGTTCATCATGTGTCTTTTTAAAAGGCCTGAATTTAAAAACACTGTCAGTCTACCTGATGGAGGATATGAGATGGTTTGGGTCAAGGAAAGCAGAAAGGAATTTCAAAGTGCTACATTAAGTAGATATGGTGAGCTACTCGGTAGTCTTGGTTTGTAGAGAAGTTGTAAAGGTAGTTCTGTCACGCTTAATGCATACGTTTTAATATAAATTATATACAAAAATATTAAATTCATCAAGCTACTCCCCTACAACAATTTCAACTAATGTATTTATTATATTGCAGCTCTCATCCTTATCAAGTTCCAAAATTGCCCTCTCCATTTCATCACGCTGAAGGTAATAATTTTCAATCTCATATAGATCCTCGAGCTTTACATTGATATCGGAAACGTTAACTAGATACCTATTCCTTATATTTATCCATTTGTAAGGCAAACGCCTAACACAGTCACGTATCCTCTCGACATCATACTTTTGCATTGTATAATAAATAGATAGAAAAAATTCATATTTAACTCCATGTTCATTATAAATTCTACTCCTAACGCTTCTCTTTAGTATAGGATTGCCACACTTGCTTAACAAGATCTCCATAAAATATTTACTTATCTCTTCGACAGCAGAGAGAATTAAGAAGGATAAAATATTATTACAAGCTTAAGTCTATTTCCTTATCTAACTGAGCAGCTTTAATCCAGAAAGATTCTCCAACTTCCTTCTCACCGATGATTACCATATCATGAAGGTTTTTAGAAATGAAACTTAAAGCATCCCTCCTCAAAGGCCTAGTTTCGTCCAAAAGAAAAGCGTAATCTCCTTTACTTACTTCATTTGCTAAGTAACGGGCTTCTAAAAGCTTAACGTTTTTCTTGACTTCTTTAAAACCGTATTCGCGGATGAGGTCAGTGATGCTATTCCCTCCTGAATTAACTATGACTACTTCATAATCTTGAAAAGTCTGCTCTCTTATAGATTCAAAGACATCTCTTAAGTACTTGCCGTGAAATGATGGAATCTGAACTGAAAACATTAATTACCAATTAAGTTGTCAGGTAAATATTTTCTTCAGTAGTGTCTATTTTAATATTCAATATTATGAAAGAGATACTAAAGTGCTTATTAACTACTTTCCTATCCTCCTATAATAAACTAATTTCTTTATTACAGAAAAAATAAATATATTATTATAATTTAAAATCCTATATACTAATTATAGTCACATTTATTCGACATTTATTATATAATCTTATAGCTTTACAGAGAAGGGGGTTAAGGGGGCTAAGGGGGCGGAAAGCCTCGCCCTTTAGGGCGGGGATGGATAGCCCACTTATATTTAAATATTTCTTTTTCTTAAATTCCATTAATGGCTAGGAGGGGTAGTAAAGCGATCAGAGCAACTGTTTCGATGAAGATCGCAGTCTCAGACTCCCTCCTAGCCCTTGTGAATAACTACGTTAAAGCACTCCGTTTTTCGTTGTTTTGGTTAAAGGAAAATGTGAAAAACCCGGAAGAGAAGGGAGTGCTTTCAAAAGTCCACGAGGAGTTATACACGAGGTTAAGAGAAGAGTACAATCTACCGTCTAAAGTTGCTGAGGACTGCTATAGGGAAGCTCTCGCGACATACAAGGGTTGGTACAACAACCCGAGGAGGGGGCGTTTTCCAAGAGTGTATAAGCCAACTGTTTGGCTAACTCCTAAAGCGAGCTATAGCGTGAACTTCGAGAGGATGACTGTTAGGATTGCTGGTGTAGGTGAACTACCAATCTTGGGTTTCCCTAGAAACCTCAAGGACTACTTGAGTTGGAGGATTAAGGAGGCTAGGTTAGTGGTTAAGGATGGGAAGGCTTTCCTCAAAATTGTTTTTGAGAAAGAAGGAGAGAAGGTTGAGCCAAAGGAAAGTATTGCCGTAGACATTAACATGGCTGAAGTAGTCGTAGGGAAGGACGACAGAAACTACGTTAGGATCCCAACTCGTCTCGAAGAGGTTCACCACTGGAAGTCATTAGCTGAAAGCCTACAAAAGAAGTACCCTAGAAGGTGGAGGAGGGAAAATAAGAGGATCCTTCACAGGGTTCGTTCCTTCCACCTAAAGGCTAAGCGTATTATGGAGGATTTCGCTAGAAAAGTGGGGAAGTGGGTTGTCGAGATTGCTAGAGGTTTTGGTTCCAACATCATTAAGTTGGAGAACCTCAGGAACCTCCTCAAGAATGTTAACAAACTACCTAAGGAGTTTCACGATAAACTGTATCTGATGCAATATCGTCGTTTGCAGTATTGGATTTCTTGGCAGGCTAACAAACACGGAATGATTGTTGAGTTTGTTAATCCCAGTTATTCATCAGTCTCATGCCCTAAGTGTGGTAGAAGGATGGAGGAGAAAGGATATCGTTGGTTTAAGTGCTCATGTGGTTATGAGAACGACCGTGATGTAATTGCAATCATGAATTTAAATGGGAGGGGTTCTCTGAGCCTCTCGACTGCCCCTCAAATGAGAGATGTAAGAGCGAATCGATGAGGGGAACCCTCGCCCTTTAGGGCGGGGAGGAAGTCAGAGTAAACTTTTTAAAGCTAAAACAACTTAGCCTACTTAGATTGAACTTAGGTTTAATAAAAGAAAACATAAATTTAAATATTCTATTACTTAGATATATAAAGAACTATTTTAAAATTATTAAAAAATATTTGAATAAAGAAGGAGAAATAGACTTCGATGTAACATTTAGGAATAACTACTCTATTAAGATTAGAGATATTCATTCTCTTGTTTTTTTACTTAATCTTTTCAGTAAAGATGGGAAATAAAGAAATATTCGTCAGATCAAATATTATTATGCAAAGATATCTGCATTTACCTTAGAACTTTAAAAGGAGCTGATATACTTCACTTATACGAAATATTTGAGGAAAGGGCTTATGGTGATTCGTTCAAAGGTACTATAATTGATGTAGGAGCTTCTAACGCAGATTCATCTATTTACTTTGCAATAAATGGTGCAGAAAGGGTTATATCGTTAGAACATTTTCCGGAATCTTATGAGTTGGGTAAAATTAATGTTAGTATAAATAAGCTTCAGAATAAAATAGAGTTATTACCTTTTGCATTATCTGAAAGAGATGATAAGATACCAATATTTATTTATCTTCATCATCAAGCTTTCTATCCTCTCAAGGAGATAGAGTATCTGCAGCATATCTTCTGGGTTCATACTCTTTAGGTCTATATCAATTCTCCGCTCTGGTAGCAAGCGTACCTGTAATGTTTCTAGGAACTCTAGGAAACGTCCTCTTGCCTACTGCTTCGTTTTACAAGGCTCTCGGAAGCGACGAGAAGAAGATGTCATCGATCTCTTTCCGTGTATTTGCATTGATCTCCTTTCTGTCTGTGATAGTATCAATACCGGTAGCAATTTTCACGATTGATAGGTTCTTCCCTGAATATAAGAGCGGAATAAAGGTATTAATCCTTCTCCTGCTTGCATCGACTCTACCTTATCCTATTCTCTCTCACTAACATGATAATAGCTTCCAAGAAGAGCCTAACTCCATTCCTACTTCTTTCCCTGATAAACGCTGGACTAGTTCTTTCTACTTCTTTTCTCCTCATTCCTAGAATGGGGATAATAGGAGGAGCCATCTCGCAGGTTATAGTATCAATCATCTCTTCTTCTTACGTGTTGATTTACGCGTTGAAGACGTCTACCTTTGCTCCTACAGCGAAGAAGGTCTCTCTCATGGCCATGATGCCATTGATAGGAGCCTATGAGATTTTCGTAGATCCCCCTTACCTTGACCTTTTGTTAGTAGTGTTAACTCTCCTCGCTTTCAAGTCAATCAAGATAATCACTCCTGATGATGTGAAAATAATTGAATCTTTCCTTCCGAACAAGCTCAGATTCGTCACTTTCTTGTTGAGGATAATAGTATAGGTTACTAACCTTATTCCATTCTATGTAAAGTCGCTTTATATCGCCATATGTAAAAGTGGTTATATAGACAAGCTACATTTTTATGATAATTCCCAAGACTAAGATGATAAGCATGAAATATACCTTATATATAGAATAAAGCTTCTTCACAAGCTGGTAAAAGCTCAAATTTATTATATCATAAGTTAAGGGGGAGGAAGCCCCATAAGGGCAGGATAGTTCACTATATAGTCTTTGAAATGACAAAATGCTCTCTTTGCCTTCTTCCTCTCGTGTTTAACAATGTCTCCTTCTGGAAGGCTAGGACATGAACTCCTAATGAGGGTCGATTAGTCATCTTCTCGACGTTGATAAGGCATACTCGACTTTTTGCAAGACCCCGACCTTCAAACCTTGGACCTTCAAGATAGTAGAATTCAAATTTTCGTGTAAGACAATAGCCTTGATAAAGTTTGGTTATCGCGTGTACGAGAGACTGTTACGATACTTGTATCTTTGACGACAATCATAAACCCTTAACCTTGTTCCCAATTAACGGTTTCACGTGTTACAGAGGTAACATGGACATCAAGAGGAACTCCCTTAACAGAGTTCACAGACCGTTGGTCGACGGTAAAGAGGTGGAAACTCAGATAGCCATAGATGAAGTAGTTAAGGAATTGAAAAGGGTTTCCCCCCACGAGGTATTACACGTTGATTATGACGGGAACCAGGGGCTTTTAACGTGGTACTTTCCAGCCAGGCTGTGGTACGCACTTCACTCTGCTACAACTGACTATTCCATATGTAGCGCAGAAGGACATGAGGCGATATCCAGGGTTTACGGTTCGTCTTTCGGTGAAACTCCCGAGAATTTCTCCAAGTATAACGCCTTCGTAATATGGGGGTCTGACCCCAAGACCAGTTTCATTCACGGCTGGAAGCTAATGAAGGACAAGAGGAAGGTCGTCATAGACGTTAGAGTGAGCCAAACAGCGAAGGAAAGCGACAAGCTCTTCCTCATAAGACCGTCCTCTGATGCCTTCCTAGCTGTTGGGGTGTTGAAAGTATTACGGGATAGGGGTTACCTGAATCAAGGGATAGACGTGAGTTGGGAGATCATTGAAGACGAGACAGGGTTACGGAGGAGGGACGTGGAGGAAATGGCAGAATTCTACTTGGACATGAAGCCACTTACATTGATAGGGTTCGCCTTAGGTAGAACGTTCCAAGGAGGCAAGGCAATATCCCTCATTTCTACCATACCTTCAGTAATAGGCATGAAGGGGGGATTCTTCTATTCCAATTCGTCTTACGGGATAGACTTCTCATACCTTAGGGGGAAGTTCAACAAACCCTCGAGGGTCGTCCCCATGGCAGAGGTATCAAAGGAGGTAGAAGAAGGTAAGATCAAGTTCATGTTCGTTTGGAACTCAAATCCGGTGCATTCCCTCCCCGGTTCAGATAAGATAATTGAGGCGGTAAATGAGGGCAGGCTTTTCCTGGTAGTTCACGACCCTTTCATGAGTGAGACCGCTAAGGTAGCAAACGTGGTAATTCCTGCCCCTACTTATCTGGAGAAGGAAGACGTGGTGTACAGTTACTGGCACAGGCTTTTGGTTTACAACAAACCGATTTTGCCACCCAAAGGGATAGACGAGATAACGTTAATGAGGGACATAGCCCGCAGGATGGAGATAACTGACTGGTCAGTTTGGGAAGACCCTTGGGTAGCAGTCTCCAAGGCTACAGGGGTAAACGTCCAGCAACTGAAGGAGAAAGGGATTGCTAGGCTTCAGGATCCTCCCTTGAGGGAAGCCAGGGTTTCAATCCCTACCTTGGAGAGAATACCTAAAGGGACAGTCTTGGTGTTTGGTTCTCATCCCAGCTTCACTAACTCACAGTTCAAGGAAATCTTGAAGATGGAACCAACAGCTTTTAACAACAAGTATCAGGGCATAGGTTACGTGAAGAGTAAATGGGGGAAAATCAAGGTAAGGTTCGTCAAAAGCGACGACGTCCCCGAGGGTGTGATTTTCATGTTTAAGAACCAACTGGTGGATTTAGAAGGTAAGCCAGTTAACTCCATAGTTGGTCCAGAGAAGGGGGAAATGGCTGGGACTCCGCTCCTCAATTTCGTTAACGTTGAGGTAGAGATTACCCATCAGTGAAGCCTTGATATTGCGTTTTAGTGCCAAAGGTCATGACTAATATTTTAGAATAGGCCTAGGAGTGGATAAACTCGTAACTACCTCTGACGGTGTAGTAATAGAGAACCCCAAGGTTTTTGATAAGGTCGAGAAGAAGACGAAGATCTTACAAAAGTCTTTATCTACAAAGAAGAAGGGGTCTGGAAACTACGAGAAGGTCAGGGAAAAACTAGCTAAGCTTCACGAGCATATGAAGAACTTGATGAGTGATTATATTCACAAGGTAACTTCGTGGCTCATAGAACAGTATGATGAGATCTACGTGGGAGATCTTGATGTGAAGTACATGGTCGAGGACAGTGAAAGTAAAACTTTGAGAAAGCATATTCTTCATTCTAACTTCTCCAAGTTCATGAGTTACCTCTCCTACAAGGCTAAAAGAGCTGGTAGGAGAGTAGTGAAAGTAGATCCGAGGAATACTTCTAAGACATGTGCTAGGTGCGGACATGTTAAGAAGGACTTGACTTTGGCTGACCGTGTGTTTGTATGTCCTTCCTGTGGCTGGACTGTAGACCGTGACTATAATGCTTCTCTAAATATTCTTCGTGCGGGGTCGGGACCGAGAGCTTGTGGACAGGAGACCTCTGCTATACATACCCTTCTCTGAGGGTGTGTATAGTAAGTTTCCTGGAAGAAGCAGGAAATCTCCATCGCGAGGTGGAGATGCCCCGTCCGTAAGGAGGGGCAGTTCACAAGTCTTTCACGCAAAAGCTTAATACATGGCTCAACTAGTTAAACTATAGCGAAGCTAGTTTGACATTAAGGGTAGAGGTAGGGAAGAAGGGCTACATAATAATACCTAAGAACGTGAGGGAACTAGTAGGAATAAAAGAGGGAGATACCTTGATCTTAACCGTGAGTGGTAACAGAATAATCCTAGAATCAGAAAAGAGGATAGACAAGGAAGAAATAATAAAAAAATTCAAAGAGCATGAGAAGAAAGTCTCCATTAAGGCTAAGCTCGGTGACCTTAAGGGAACCGATCTTGAGGAGGAGTTTGAAAGTTGATCTTCCTTGACGCCAACTTTCTAGTTTACCTCAACCTGAATGTTGATGAGATCAGGGACTACTATTTGGAGCTTCTGGATCAAGAGTCCCTTTTCCTTGACCCATTGGTCATGGATGAAGTGATTTACGTATCTAGGAAAAAGTATAGCGTCAATTTCGTTGACACAATTAATTTCCTCGATGAGTTAGTCTCTCCTTACGTTGTCCTTTTATCAATAACCGCTAAAGAATACGAGAAAGCTAAGGAAGTCATGCTAAAGTATGGACTGAAACCGTCTGATGCGTTTCACGTTGCAGTTATGTTAAATAATTCAATCTTGACTGTTCTCAGCGAGGACTCTGATTTCGATAAAGTTAGTGAAATAAAAAGAGTATGGCTGAAAGTAAAAGGAGAGTAATATTATTTATTTAATAGCTCGGGCGATTCAGGGATCCATTGTGGACTGTGTTGATTTCGTCCTAACTGATATAATATATTCAGTTTAATTGTCATGACACTCTACTCACACACGTCTAAGATTGAAGTACTTTATCGTGGGTTATTTAAACAAAGTGAATTCGTAAAGGAAACCTGAATCGTCCAATACCTCACACAGTTCCTGAGTTTTCACACTTGTAATCTAAGTTGCCTCATAATAATATATTTTTGACGTTTCTATGTCTCTATGGATTTAATAGAACTACTCCAGCCCTTACTGACTGCATCCCCACCTCTCGGTGAGGATTTCCTGGTTCTCTGAGCGACCACGATTACCCTTCACTAACGGCAGAGGTTCCACCTAACGGAACCGTTCTTTGATACCCCGTGTGGAAGAGTTAGGGGGTCCACTCTCCACAAGCGTAAGTCTCCCATTCCCGAGGGTACTGCACAGCTCTTATAGGTAGGTCTGCAACTATTTTTGATGGTTATAAGAACCTCTATAAGGGACTGTCTACCCCTCACGGTGGCCTTCCGTCATCTTAACCCACGATATGATAAAAATTAGAGGTAATGTAAGATACCTTGACAAGCAGTGAAAAATAGGAAAAAACCCAAATAAAGACAGAGAAAGATAGCGTGAGAAAATGAGAAAAGTTACTGCAAACTATTATAAAATATCAGGCCAGCCTTGTACCCAATAGCCTTGGAGTTGAGCTTCGCCAAAGCCCTCATGTCCTCGTTCTGGGCATCATAATATGCGACCTTCACCTTTGGATAGACCGTCATATCTTCTAGGTGTGCAGTAAAACTTAACGTCAGTGTTAAAGCCCCATTAGTTTTGTTGAAACTCTCGGCAACGGAGAGCGAGAACTCCCTCCCCATTTTCTCTATCTCGTTCCTATCTGAGTCTGCGCTTTCTTGAAGCATTTCCCTTATCTCTTGTAATTTCTCCTTTATTACAATGTTAGCCAGTCCCCTTAATAGATCCTTTTTGCCTAAAGTAATCGACTTTATAGCTCCTATTTTTTGCGTCCAGACATCGCAAACCTTACCGCAGACCTCCCCGTAACATAGACCGCAGTACTTTCCAAGGAGCACCTTAGATAGTATTTCCCCCGTCCTTTTCACGTCGTAGTAATAATAAACCTCACCTTCCCTTATTGCTCTGTCTAAGTAATCGGAGAATTCTCCAGCTTCTTTTACCTTAGACTTTGACGTGAGGAATTCGTAAAACATTGCGTTTCTCTCAACGTTCCTCTTGTCCCCCGTCCTCATCATGTATTCCTCCAACGAGATGTCCTTTCCGTGAGTTACCTGCAGGAAGGAGACCTCACCGTTGGACTTCTCCACCATATCTATTACTCTGGCAACTGGTCCCTTACCGCTCTTCTTTTCCACTATGTAACTTACGTCAACTCCTTCGTTGAACAAGTTCCTCATGGCTTCGTCAAGGTTATCGTATTCTGGTGTCTTAGGCGTGAGCGTTACTACTAAGTATTTTAGTCCTCCCTCTCTTTCGTTCTCTCCCTTCCTGATTAGCCTGCCTAACCTTTGATAGAAGCGCAGCGGACTTTGAGGGACGTCTGTCATTATCAACAACTTAGCTTCTGGGATGTCAACTCCTTCTTCTCCTACTATGGTCGAAACTATCACGTCGACGTCACCCCTTTTTGCTTCGTTAACTATTTCCTTCCTTTCCTCCTTGCTTGCATCCCCCGTGAGGACTTTTACTTTGCCTCCAATTGAGGCTAAAGTAGCCTCAAATTCGTTGGCAGTAGCCTTTCTGGAGGTGAAAATGAGAACCGGTCTAAAGTCCTCGATCCTGTACGCCGAGAGCACCTGCTTCAGTGCCCTTGCCTTATGACCTGGTCCGTCGCTTGTACATAAACCTTGGAGCGACGGATGATCATCCTTAACCTTTTCCCTCAACCTTTCTAAGCTGTCACAGAATGCCCTTTTACCGTAGCTGTATAACGTGGACTCGAGGAACTTCACCGTGTCCTTGTTTCCCTTCACTTTACCCATCATCATTGCCTCGTATGCTAGATCTTCCAATCCGTCCATCTCAGAATCGAAGAGGTCAGCTATAGCTTTAGGTGGATGGAACGAAGGGTCTATCTCTGCAAGGGTTTTAAAATCGTAAGTAAGAAGTATAGGAGATCCGAATTTATTGTATATCCTAGTATCTAGTTTATACCTTCTGCTACTTGGTAGTAAAGCTGTGAATCCCACGATGAACTTGGGACTGAGATCGAAAATTGCGTCAGAGTATCTAGGGTCTCCGAAGGCGTGATGAACTTCATCTACAATTAACGAGTCCACCTTAGGAGCGCATTTGGACGCAGTGAAAGGCGTTGAAACTATCAAAGATTTCCCCTGTTGGAAGCTAGAGCACTCCCCTTCATATTCCTCTCCTACGTCTTGGAACACCTTGCTCCAGAAGTTGTGATACATTTGGTCGCAGAGTAATCTGGTCGGTTCCAGCGGTATAACGTTCTTGTGGCCGCTACGTATTAAGTAATACGCCACTGCCAGTTCTACCACAGTTTTTCCTGAACCGGTGGGCATTGAAACTACGACGAATCTGGAGTTCTTTAGGGAAGCTATCACGTCCTCCGTTACTCTCTCCTGATAAGGGTACATGGAAAATCCTAGGCTCTTCTCTAGAAGTCCCTTAAAGTCGTCTATCCAATCCATGGTATAAGCCAGTGGATTCAACTAAAATCCTTTCCTCTCCGGCTAAGTGTTGGAATATGCCTAATTTTACCCTTCGTTTTCTCCAGGCTCAACCTTTCAATTTCTGCTTAACTTCTCGTTCTCGTTAAAGAAAATCTCAGGTTCTATGCTGATACATACCTTATTATATTATTATGAGCATTTTCCTAAAGTGCAATAATTTTGAGAGAAACAAGGAGCCCGAACTAGTTCAGCTTGTTGTAAACAGGGATTTCAAGAGTTTCTTCCTCACTAGAGACCACGTCCGTGAGGCATTTTACAAAAGATTGAAAGGCTAACCATTCAGGGCTGGGAGGAGTTCAGCGTAAGCTATCCATCTCAGGTAAAAAAAGGGGAAAAGGTGAAGGATACAGTTCCTTAACGCATTAATCTTTACTTAGAAAAGCTTTTTTAGATTGTAGGAAAAGTATGAATTATGTTCGGTAAAAAGAAGAATAATAACAACAATAAGGATAGCAACTCAAAGGATAACGGAAACAACTTCAACGATCCTTTCGCAGAACTTTTTGAGAGAATGATAAAAGAGCAGGAAGAACTGCTCCGTTCCATGTTTGGTGACTTTCCTTCAGCTTCCAACTCAGTAGTAACTAAAGTAACTGTAGGCCCTGACGGTAAGCCAAAGGTAGAAAAGTTCGTGAACGGAGTTCCTGTAGAGGAGGAGACTCAGAACGACATAGAGCCAGAACTAGTAGAGTCAGGTGACAAGGTTATCGTGACCATGGAGTTACCCAATACGAAGAAGGAAAATATATCCGTGAAATTGAGGAACAAAACTAAGCTAATAGTTATGACTGAGGACGGGCTAAGAAAGGAAGTTCAGTTACCGGGTCCAGTATCTCCATTGAGCGCTAGGTATAAGAACGGGGTTTTATCGTGTACCTTTCATAAGGATTATCAAGACAGTGAGGAAAACATAGTGGTGGAGTAAGAAGAGATTTTTTCTTATCTTAAAATAAAAAAGATAGAGAAACATACATCATAAACATATGAACTATTAACATATTCTCTCAATTTTTGTTTAACCAGATTTTAGTTCTGTTCCACTCCGTAAAATAGATCTGTGCCGGATTATTGAAGCTAATTTATCTATTTTTTAATTAGTGTTAATGCTATAATAGCAATTTTCCCTAAATGGGAAGCTTAGTTACTATATGGGTACCAAGATATTGTACGTAAATCATTATTACTTAATACTTTAAAATACGTAGTGAGATATGTAGTAAATGGATTTAGTAAAGCTTACATCGAGACTCATAGAGTTACCCTCAGTTAATCCGCCCTCAAACTCTCTTAGGGAGACTGCGGAGTTTATATCGGACTGGCTTCATGAACACGGTGTAAACGCTGAGATACTGGAGCTAGATAGAGGATATCCTATAGTAGTATCTAAGAGCATGAAGACCTACAGCAAGAGCTTAATGCTGAACGGTCACTTTGACGTTGTTCCTCCTGGAGATTTAAAGGCATGGAAATACTCTCCTTTTTCACCTACTTTGGTAGACGGAAAGCTTTTCGGCAGAGGCTCGTCTGATATGAAGTCAGGTCTAGCAGTGTTCATGCAGCTTTACGTTGACTTGATAGATCGCGTAGATTACAACCTAATATTTACAGCAGTTCCAGACGAAGAGACAGGAGGAGAGCATGGAAGTAAAAAGCTGGCAGATATATATAAACCTGATTTAGTTTTAATCTCTGAGCCCACTGGAAAGGACAGAATAGTTCTTGGAGAGAAAGGAATGCTCACATTTAGGCTTAAGGCTAAAGGGAGGAGCTCCCACGGTAGTATTCCTTCACAAGGTGAAAACGCTATCATGAAGCTGACAAGGGACATCACTAACCTTTCGAGAATAAACATGGAGGAGACCTCGCCCCCCATGAGCACAGATCAGGAGTTTGAAAGCGACATGAAGAAGGTAACCATTAACGTTGGAGTTATTCGTGGAGGAATAAAGTCTAACGTGGTACCAGACTTCTGCGAGGCTGAAGTTGACGTAAGAGTTCCCCTTTCTTTCTCAATTGAGGACGTAATGGAGGGGGTCAAGAGTGTAGCCAAGGAATCGGAGATAGAATTAATTAACTCATCTCCTCCCAATTTCACTCACCCTTCGACTCCTTATGTGACATTCTTAGAGAAGGCCATAGTGGAAGTTACCGGGCTCTCTCCAAAAAAGGTTGCTGTTCCTTATAGCACGGACGGAAAGCACTTCAGAAAGAATGGCACATCTGTAATAGTATACGGTCCAGGGAGCATAAAGCAAGCCCATTCGGTGGACGAGTTTGTTGAAGTGGAAGAGATTAACTCCATTTATAACGTTTACAGCTCGTTTTTGAAGAGTTTGAGGCTATAGTTACACAGTTTTTAATTGTTTAGCTTTAGAAAAGCTTATATTTTCCTTCTCCTAGGGACTTTGAATGGAAAGGAGACAGAGGTTTATAGTTATAGGACTAATAACTATGCTATTTAACTCGCTATATCAGTATTCATGGAACGCACTCGAACCTCTCTTCAGGGTTGGCTTTGACGTTTCCTTAGTAGAGGTGGAAGTAGCTTTCACGCTGTTTACCATTTTCTCTACCGGGTTCCAAACTGTAGGAGGTCACTTTGCAGATAGGGACGGACCTAGAAAGGTGGGTGTGATCTCAGCAATCTTAGCCGCTGCCGGGTTTTTAGGAACTTCCTTTTCAAATTCAATATACCAGTTCTATGCTTGGTGGTCTTTAGGTAGCATAGGAGAAGGAATTCTATATGGTATAGCATCTAACTTAGCTGTAAAATGGTACCCTGACAGGAGAGGTTTCGCTACTGGTTTAGTGTCACTGGGTTTTGGCGTTGGTGCCTCCGCTATAAACCCTCTTATAGAAGGCTTCACTTCCTTCAGGGAGCCTACTTTAATCATAGGTATCGCTGAGATTTTTGCTATCCCTTTGCTAATGTGGTTCGCTGAGTATCCGAAGAAACAGAACCTTGGAAAGACCCCTGCAGACTTGTTAAAGACGTGGGGTTGGTGGGCTTTGTACTTGTCCTTCGTTATGGCCGCTGTCCCCCTAACTGTGATGTCATCATCTTTAGCTTACCTAGCAAAGGATTTCTCTCCTCAGTATCTGGCTTTGTTAATAAGCGTCTTTCCCTTCATGAGCGGAGTAAGTAGACCAATCATAGGTCATTTATCAGACAAGATAGGCAGAGTGAGATCCGTAGCTATGACAGACTTAATGATGTTCTTTGGCTCCCTGTTCCTATTTTACGGTGTGTTACCAATATCTGCAGTGATCATAGGGTTCTTCGGAGGTTCCACTATTACGTTATACTTCTCTTTGGTTGGCGACCTTTTCGGATCTAAGTACTCCACTTCAAATAATGCAATTCTGTATACTGGCAAGGCAGTTGCTGGAGTTCTAGGCGGAGTGGTTTTCAGCTACTTGTTCCTTGTTTCACATATAGACTCATTCATTTACGTTACGTCAACTAGCGTTCTAGGCTTAGTTCTTCTTTTAGTCTCAGTGAAGGTAGTTAGAAGTAGAGAGCAAAAGGATCAAATTACTACCCGTTGAGTGCTGTAGCCGTGGGAACACGGAAGCTAGACCAGTAAAGAGGAAATAAAAAAGAGACAATAATTTATGTGTTTCATTATTATTTACTCTTGTTTAACTTTCATGTTTGCTATTTTCTTCCTTGTCACTCTTGTCAGGACCTTTGAACACTTCTTCCTCCCTTTCCTTGTATCTATCAAGCATAGAAGTGAAAGTAAGCGTTCCCATCAGTTTTCCTCCATCTACCACTGGTACCGATGTAGATCTAGATGCAACCATTACCTCCCAAGCATGTTCTAAGGAAGAATCGGGAGATATTACGGGGACTCCCTTAATTACGAAGTCTCTAACTTTCCTTCCACGCTTTAGATTTCTGGTGTAAATTACACCTACGAAGTTATTGTTGTCATCAGTTACCGGGACGGATCTAAGTCCTTTCTCCTTTGTTATTCTTAATACCCTTTCTATTTGGTCGTCTTCTCTTACACTAGTCTCATCAAGGTGACATTCTCTTACTCTTATCTTTTCCAGGAGCGGAACTTCGAATTCAGCTGAATGCACGGGTGACTCTTTCCTAGATTCTGGCAGACCTTCAATAAGAGAATATCTTCCTGATACTATATACGAAATAGCTACAGCTATCATCGTACCAGGGAGTAGTTGTATACTGTCCGTAATCTCAGTTACCAGTATTATTGCAGAAAGAGGTACCTTTACTGATCCAGCAAGGAAAGACACCATTCCTATTACCACTACTGGAGCTACATAGGGGACTACAGTTGGCGTTATCTTGTTAAATATCAAGCCCAAGTCCAAACCTGCAAACGCACCTATAACAAGACCAGGGGCGAATATACCTCCGCTTCCTCCCGATCCTACTGTTAGGTCTGTGGCAATTATCTTAGCGAAAGGTAGAAAAAGTAAGATAAGTATGAAAGGAAGCGGAGATGAAGAGGAGAACTTGGTTAGATCTTGAAACTCGGCTAAGTCTATCCATCCATATCCTTTTCCTATAACTTCTGGAAATAGAATTCCGATTCCTCCCATGATTATTCCTCCTATTGTAGGGGATATCCATAGAGGTACCTTGGAAAAAGTTTCTTTCACCCATCTAAAGGATTTAACGTAAAAGATAGAGAGGATTCCGCTTATAACTCCCATTATGGCGTAAATGGGAAGTCTCAATGGGTCAAATGGTAAATTATAAAATCCTAGGAGTGGTTCGTATCCCGTGAAATAGCCGTAGATTACGTAGCCAGTAGAGGCTGAGATCAATGATGGAAATATGACGTCAGGTTCTAAGTCTCTTCTATAAAGTATCTCTGCAGATAGTAATGCGCCTGCTATTGGGCTCTTGAAGACTATCCCAATTCCCGTTCCTATACCTATTGCGATTGCTCTCCTGCTATCCTCTAATGGTAATCCCAATCTTCTCGTTAAAGAATTTCCTATGGACGCACTGATCACCGCCGACGGTCCTTCGTCTCCAGCACTGCCTCCAGAGCCTAGGGTTAAAGATGATGCAACGAGCTTAATTGGCGCTATGTACCATTTAATCTCCTTTGAATTATGATATGCTGAAATGGAGTAGTCGGTTCCGCTTCCTTTTATTTCAGGAATAAAGTATAAAATTATTCCTACCATTAGACCTCCCAATCCAACCGACAATGGAAGTAGATATATATATCCTCTAGGCAAGGGTAAACTCAAGGAAGCTACGTCACCGAACGCTTTAGGAGGCTCAATCCCGGAGATTGTCCTCAAAATCAATATAGAGAATAACTCAGTTGTAAAGTAGAAAAGCGTTATTGTTATGCCAGAGATTACTCCTATAAGGAATCCCGCAATTATCCATTTCTCGTAATATGGTAGCTCCTTTAACCCTATCTTCATCTTTCTCACCTAAGACCCCGTATTTAAGGGCGGGGCAGTTTAGTTCGCGTCTATACACTCATTTGATTATTTAAATCATTATGGGTATTATATATAGTCAACTTCTTAATAGTATCCAATAAATAGATAATATAGAAAATGAAAAAGGCTCTCAAATATCAGTAGCTTACGTTAATTGATGATGGCTAGATTGTGGAATAATTGGGATGCCTATTAGGAGGAGCTTCACGTCCAGTCTTCTCGCACCATAAAATTTCAAATGCTCAATTTACCTAAGTCTAAGTATATAAAAGAAAAATATTTACTCATGTATTATTTTCTAGGTATTCACTTAAAAACTTAAATTTATTTATTAAAATAATAATTTTCTAAGGAAATTTCCTAATACAAAGGCTATTATGACCGACATGACTATCCACATCGCCACAGCAGTAGACACTTCCTGGTTCAAATTAAATGGCGAAAAAGAGTAGACTGAGTTGGAATAGGCAGGGAATTGCAAGAGTAAAAAGATTGAGAAAATAGTGTCCACAATCATCCATAAAACGAAAAGTACCAACCATTTAAGAGTTGACATGGAAGACGTGGAAATACCTATAAGCATTCCCACTGCTACCATACTTACGTCGCACATTATCCTAAATAAGGTCATACTGCCTGCCATAGCATAGAAATATGGTAAGTGCCAAACAATTGCTATTGCGGCAGCTGGTATTATCAAAAGCTCTTTCCCTTTGATTAGCTTATATGTCAACAAGAAACCTGATATGGCTAGCAAGTAATGGCTCGTCATAAATAGCCATTCTTGTTGGGTCTCCAACGCTTCAGTCAGTGGATTGACCATGGACAAGATGATAGTTATGGCTAAGGGGTAAGTTAACTTCCATACCTTGTGGTCTTCTTTACGATCCTCTGCAAATATCTCTCTCATTATCATTACTTCTTCTTTAGTTCTTAAAAATGTTTCTATTAACATTTAAAAAGAATAAACAAATAAAATCTTATATATACATTTAAATAAAAATAACTTTGCTTTTAATTCTAGTTGAGATATATAATCATCTTGAATACACAACCCGATGATACAAGTTTATGGCGTAACCCCAAAGGAACATTATGACTCCCAAGTCGATTCCAGACAAAGTAGCCTGTATTCCAACGCTTGGCAAGGAGAACATCAGGAACATCAGTAAAACCGTGATAATGAAAATGACTGGAATTGCATAGAAACTAATCTCTCTATATACCCTTTCGTAAGAAGGAGATCCGAAAGCCTTGATTACCTTGTTCATGAAGTGGTACACGAAAACTGAAGCCAGGGGGATTAACGCTAATCCTGCTATGGAAGGTTTAACTAAGAAGTCGCCAAAAGCTCCAGCTAGCATCAGTATGCTAACTGATGCACCTAGAAATGAAGCCGGACCTACAACTGGTGCCTTTACACTGGGGCTCTCTAACGTTGCCTTCTTTCCTCTTCCTGTCGCATATATTAGACCTGCAATGATAATGGCAGGTATGCCAAGAATCTCCATTTGTTGAGCGAACGTAGCTGGAACTCCTGGCTGGAGGTAGCCCCATATGGAAAGAGCAATTAGCGAGTAGATAAACATAGACATTACCCAAGTCCAGAACTTGCGGCTACTTATGAACATGAGCTGGCTGTTCTCAAAGAATGGTATGAGCATGATAACTACAAGTCCAACTGTTAGGACGGATATTACCATTGAAGGCAGTAAAGGAAGTCCGTTTGGTAATAGGAAGTCCACGAATTTGTAAAGGAACAAGAAGAACCACGGTGGATAAGGTGCAGTATTGGTCGCTGCAGCGGTGAAAGCTTGAGGAGCAGGGAACGGGTTTATTACCAGAGGTAAAGATACTTGAATACCGAAGAATGTACCGTCATTTATGTTGACTAAGACGTTCGGCACTATAAGTATGACTCCCCAAGTCATTAAAAGGATAGATAACATGTAAACGAAGTTCCTAGGCCACCATGGGTTAAACTTCTGTTGCTCTTCCTTGGTGTAATAGGCTGGAACCTTGGGTTTTTCCCTAACTGATGGCGTCATGCCGTACCTTTCAGATAACATTAAGTGGACTGCAAACAGCAACCCTATGAGGGCCACGAGTATTATGTGCCATCCTAAGATCCTATCGAAGAATTCGCTCCTTACTATAGGATTTGACGATTGGACAGCGTCTATTCCTGGACCGAATAGCCAGCCTACTATGGTAGTTGCTCCTGGGAAGCCAGTACCTATTAGAAGGGACGAACCTATGTCTACAGCGTCTATTCCTAATACATCTCCCACTAGACTGTAACCGAAGAAGGATGCTCCTAATGTTAATGCCAGCAAAAGTACTCCTGTGACCCACTGTAATTCCCTTGGTTTCTTATAGGCACCTTTGAAATAGTTCCTAAACATGTGAACGTAAACGAGCACTATCATTATGTAAGAGCCATATAGGTGGCTGAAGAGAAGCACCGAACCGTAAGGTATTGAGTTAATGATTACTTGAGTTTGTCCATAAGCGTTGGCTGGCTCGTAAAGGAGCAGAAGTATCAACCCAGTGATTACGGTAAAGAAAAAGCTCGCCGCTACCATCGCTCCAAGCCAGTAAGACGCGTTATACATATAATCAGGTGTCCTGAATAGGGGCGCCTCGTTTATTCCCACCCTATCTAGAATCTCGTCGAACAGACTGTGTCTTTTCGTCTCAGGGTTATTGGTCTCTTGAGATACTTTTCTGTCTCCAGTTATCTCTTCTCTCTTTATCTTTCCTTCATCCTTATCCTTGTTTTCCCTTCTTTCATTTTCCTCCAATTTTTTCACCTCTATTTACGGGTTTATTCCCAATTTCCTTCACCGTTTCCCTCATCTCCTTAAAAGCCATGAAGGACGGTGGAGGCGGAGAAGGTGAAAACGCGTTCACCCTAGAGGCGGATGAACCTGCCTTTAGGTACTCAGCGATGGCAGTAGAAATAGTGAGGACTAAGCCTGGAATTCCTACCTCAGCTAAGAATGACATTAACTGCATGTAATCTGTGAACATCGGTGGATATGCGATAACTCTCCTCAGTAGACCCAAATAACCGGCCATGCTCATGGTGTATCCTACTCCCACGAAAGGCACCGTCCATAGAAGTATGCCTATTAACATGAGTTTTCTCGACTTTACGCCATATTCAAGATTGGGTCTAGAAGCCTTCAATAGATCCAGAAAGACTCCCGTAAAGCCTACCAGTATTAACGTCCATATGACCAGGTGGAAGTGTCCTACTACATAATATGTGTTGTGAACTACACCGTTTATGAGATTGACAGGAAGTGGTAAGGCTTGTACTCCTCCTATTATAAATCCTATTAAGGCAATGAGGAAGGTCATACCTAGCGGATCCTTGTAATTATATCCTTTACCTGTTAATATCGTAAGACCCAAGTTTAGCACAGTTAATCCTGACCCTGATGCTAACACTAAGGTAGAAACTGTAATCCACGCTCTAAGGTCTGTGGGAAGAGGGAAGGTCTGTAGGTGATGTACCCATATCAGCATCGATCCTATTGCAAGGAGGAAGATGTTTAACCTTGCCCATCTCTCGCTAAACAGAGGCCTCCCGGCATAAATTGGAATGTAATAGTAAAGGGCACCAAAAAGTGGAAATGGAACATAATATACTACTGGATGTCCGTAGAACCAGAACAGTATTACCCATAACAATGGGTTTACCTTTATCGCTGAAGGAAACCATATTGCAAGTACATACCAAAGTTCAGATGCTGTTAGTGCAGGCAAGGTTACTCCAATGACAAGGGAGAATGCAACTCCATACGCTGCGAATATGTTTATTTTCTGGTCCTTCTTTTTGGTCAGATATGAATCTACTACAAGCACGAGGGCAGCCATTGCACCAGCTGCGCTGTTCAGTGCAAGAAACAGATAAGCCAGCCCCATAGTAGCTCCATGATAAAGCCTGAAGGCTTGAAACGCAGCGTTATCGGTAATAGCTAGAGGAGGGTACATGTACCATCCCATGTCTGGTCCACCAAACAATGCTAAAGCCAAGGAGATGTTTGCTATCCAGAATAAGGTTGTGATAGCGCGAACGTGAACTACTGAAAGATCAGACTTATACATAGAATAGAGTATTACCGCCAGTGCTGCATCTGGAACCAAACCCAGCATAGCAGACCATCCATGGATTGTTAGGAACGTATAATAGATCGGTCCTATTGTTGGGGAGTTTGAGTTGTAAACTAAGTACGTCCTCATGTTCATTGCAGCAACTCCCAGCGTTATTAGCCATGCAATTGACCCCAGCATGAAAAGCCACGTAAGACCTAAAGTGTCCCTAGGTCTGGCTACGCTTAGTATCTTCCTTAAAAAATCGCTCAATTTATCTTTTATTGCATCACTTTTTAGGAAGTTCAAGTATTCCTGCATCACCTTATTTCACCTCCAGAGTTCCGGTCCAGTAAGAGAAGTTATACCCAGAATATTCTGGATCCCTCCAAGTGTAATTCCCCGGCTGAGAAGGAGTCACAAAATACACATAACTCGTGTACCCCGGCACTACGTTAACGTTTACTACTCCGTCTTGAAACCTCATGAAGAACCCAGATATAACTTGAGGCGACTTGAGTATCACGACAACTGGCTCGCTGGAGTTCGCAACTATCACATCTGGGCTAAATCCCTTGAAGGTTACGCTCATGTTAACGACCAAGACTCCGTTTACGACCTCCTGAGACGAATCAGGTCTGGATTGGTACTCATCAACTGCCTTCTGTGCATTTTCAGGAAGTCCACTCTTTAGGGGCAATCCGTATCTATAACTGGTGCTGGATCCACTAGTCACTCCTGCTATGTTCCACCCTACGAAAACTGCAATAATTACCAACATCACTACGAACCACGATACTTCCGCGTGCTCCTTTATCTTCTCTAGGAAACTCATATCTCTCAAGCTTACCTCTTTATTTGAGCTTAAAAATGCTTTTTTAAATAAATTAAGATGTTTTCAATAGTTTCATCAATATGTAAACTTTGTTACGTTTTATAACGTGTAAAATTTAATTAAAATATTAAACTATTTAAGCGACTTACTTTCTAAATTTTCTACATGATAAATTATTTTTATAAAATAAATTGCTAAAACGAATTAGTTAATGATAAAAAATATTGAAAATTGCATTAGAAAAGCTTTTATCAGGCACACTTTAAAAATCTAACATGATGTAACCTTGAAAAAGGTAATTATAAGCAGGGACGAGCTCGCTTTTGCTTGGAAACTTCTATGGAAGATGAGACACGGGAAGGAAAAGTTCGACGAAAAGAAGTTCGTCAAGGTAGGAAGAGATTACTTATATAATTATGCTGAAAACAACGTGGAACCTTTAAGTCCAGGAAGGAGAGCCTTCCTCAAAGGAGTTCTAATAGGAGTTGGTGTTGTAACGGTAGCATCAGCGTTGCCCATACTTTCAGTTCTAAACCCTCAAGAGGTCCAGTTGAAAAATTTTCCATGGATAATAATAGTAGATTCAAACGGTACACCGATAAAGGCGTCGTCTGTGCCAATTAATGACCCAACCATCATGCTTTTCCAATATCCTATGTTGGGGGACATAACCTTCTTACTGAACATGGGAGACGAGAATAATAACCCAGTTTCCATACCTCCAACTAAGGTATTAATACCACAGAACGGCGCCACTTATGATTTTCCTGGAGGAGTAGGTCCTTTCAAGTCCATAGTAGCGTACAGTGCAATATGTCAACATTTGGGTTGTGCACCTCCGGAAATTCATTTCTATCCTCCCAAGTACTTCTCCCCTGGAGGAAACGTTCCCAATTACTTACCTTCAGAAGCCTACCAAGCAGCTTTAAGTGCGGGAGCTAAAAGCGTAATTCATTGTGACTGTCACGGTTCAACTTATGATCCTTGGCATGGAGCAGGCGTTCTCACTGGACCTACAGTGAGGCCTTTACCTTACGTTCAACTTTACTGGGATTCAAATACAGACTACATATACGCAGTTTCCATGAATACTAAAGCCCCTCCAATTATAGATCATCCCTCAGATCTAGAAGGTGCAGCATACCTAGACTCCTATAATAAACAAACAGAGTGCGGGAAGTTATTATTGAACAAGGGGGAAAAGCCAAGCGATTGCTACACGCAACTTCAGAGCGACGGAAACACTTTCTCGGGTGGATCCTGATGAACAAGCTGGGCTTATTGATAATAGGTCTAATATTCGGTGCTACGGCAGCTTTGGCTGGTTTTATAGCCTACACCATAATATGGAACTCCTCTCCTCCAGACCTCATTGAACTTATCCATACGTTAGAAACATTTATTAAGTAAACTTTTTTAAAAATGATAATTAGTGGTCAAACTATGAAATCTAATCTCACCTTCATGGTAGTTGTCGCAGTGTTTTTTCTGTTTCTTTCAATACCAATGGACTTCGTGTTATCATCCATTATAGGCGTAGGGTATACTACAATTATAGATACTGCTTTGTATATAATTTTAGCATCAGCGGCCTTCTTTGCCGTTTTTTATAAAGAGTTTTACTAATTACAAAAGTTTTGAAAATAAAGCTTTTAAACTCTTTTTTCTTAATTTTACCTTGATTCGTATGAGCAGGTCAGTTCTAGATATGTATGAGAGAGTAAACTCCATGATGTCAAGAAATGATTATACACCTGGAATAGCTACCCTAGAGCTAGCGTCACTTCTTTTCACTTATATAGCAGGAATGGGAATAGCGGTGTATAAGCTCCCGCTTCTTGGAATTCCAATAACCATACACATTTACGCTGCAGCAGCAGATGTAGTACTAGCAATATTCCTTTACGGTTCATCCACAAGAAGTGGCAACAACGTTCTTAGGATAGTATCAATTCTTGACATAGTTTCCGTTTTAGGAGCGGCGTTCTCTGGGCTATTTTACTTCGGGGGTTTCGTAGTTCCAATTTACGCATTGGGAATGGGGACTGGATTCGTTCTAGGAATTGCTTTCACATCTTTCCTCCTCTTCTATTCCATAAGAAAATGAAACTAATGTTGGAAAGTTAGCAGAAATATTTATTTACTGCATTTTAGAAGAATAACTTGATTATCATGACAGAAAGCCTAAGTAGAAATAGGCCAGTTCTCGTAGCTTCGTCTGTGGAGACATTGTTACTAATAGGTGCCTTCATAGCCGGTACGTCTACCCTCTTGAATGATCAGTTTCCGTTGACGCAAACATGGATGGCCGCTCTCCTCTCTTCTCACCTCAGTTTGGCTATCCTCAGTGGGCTGGGTGCGGTATTGCTCTTTGCTCTTACTTACCTCAGTGAAAGGCGGGATCTTTTTTACTTAGGTCTTGCTACAGTACTCGCTGTGGGCATTGCAGCTGCGGGTGGTTTGGCGTTTTATAGCACATATAACTACGATTTCTCTTACTTGATGGCCTTGTCTTTCGTGATAGCAATAATTCCAGCGTCAGGTTGCTTGGCTCTTTCAATTTGAGGTCATATAGTTGGTTCCCATATCGTTTGCGTTAAACGTAGTTCACGGTTTCTTCGGCATCATTTATTACGGAGCTACTACCGTTTTTGGGATAGCGATAGCTCCGCGTTTAGCCAAGCTATCTTCTGAAGCAATCAGAGAACTGATGAAGGGATTTTTGCCTTCTGTTCTTAGCTTTATAGAGTCTTCTGGAATTGTTACCATAGTTTTTGGGGCTGGGCAATTCCTTCATTATATGATAGGTTATTACAAGGCTGGAGGAATGCCTGAAGTGGAGAGTGTCCTTTTTAGTACTGGTTGGGGAATTAGTATACTTCTGGGTGGGATAATAGGCCTATTTGGATTTCTTGTTGGGCTTTCAGTCAGGAAAGACATAAACAAGTTAGCGTCGGTTTATCGTAACATTCTTCCAGACGATGCGCAGGTTAACGAAGTGAAAACGAACCTTATGAAGGTATCCTTAATAGGTACCACACTTTTAACTATCTCAGTAATACTAATGCTAGTAGGTGTTACCTTCCTTCCATTGCCTGAACATTAATTTTTCAGGGGTAACAGAGGAAGGTAATTACTCCTTTTTAATGCAGATATTAAATATAATTTTATTCATTAATATTAATAAAAGAGATTCTTTTTATCGATGTAAAATATTTTTTTAAAGATATAAAAATAACAATAGTTTTATAAATAGATGTTATATTGCCACATTTACAGTCATGGAGAACCTTTAACGTTCTACAACCCTTCACATCCTACTTTAGTTAATTTTCCTTCCCTAACTTTTTCGTAAGCTATGCGCGTCATTAGATCTGCTTCTTTATTGAATTCTCGTGGAACCCATTCAAATTTGGCGTTAATCTCTCGGGCTATCTCGACAGCCTTCTCGTAGAGATGTTTTATTCTTAATGATTTCACCTTGTATTCTCCTTTAAGTTGTCTTATTACTAATTGACTGTCTCCTCTAATTTCTGGATCCTTAGCACCTAGTTCCTTCATTTTAGTAAGCAGACACAATACTCCTGTGTATTCCGCTACGTTGTTAGTAGCAGAGGAGGAGAAAGGTTCTGCGGCTAAACCGTAACCTTGAATCTTTTTCTCTCCATTTATTATCACATAACCGAAGGTTGCAATACCCCCAGGATTTTTGGGTTCGCATAAACCATCAAAATAGCCTATCATTTTCTTCTGTATAGTGTAAACTTGATTTTTTATAAACAAGGTTGGTTCAAGGAGAACCTTGAGCCAGAGTAGCTCATATTCTTTGCATTCTATTCTCTTATCGGTCTCTTTTCCTTTACGAAGTTTCCCTGTCTCAATTCCCTTAGTGCGGTTTGAATTTCCTCGTCTGAATTCATCACTATAGGTCCATACCATGCTACGGGCTCTCTGAGAGGTTTACCTCCTAAGACGATGATTCTAGTTCCCCTTTTTCCTGCCTTGATTGTAAGTTCATCTCCCTCACTGGTAACTACAAGTTGTCCTTCCTCTATCCTTGGGCTGTCCTCTATTGTCATATGTCCTTCCATTACGTATACTAACACGTTTCTACTTTGTCCTGGGTTGAATGTTATCTCGGATTCGGGATTAATCCTCATGTCTATGTAGATGGGATCTACTTTCTTGCCAGCTCTAACTGGTCCTTCAACTCCCATGAATTCTCCAGCTATAACTCTAAATTCTCCCCAGTGATCCTTTTCAGTTGCTGAATCTCCTTTTATGTCTCTATACACAGGGTATGTCATCTTATCGGAGGCTGGAAGGTTGATCCATAACTGGAAACCCCTGACTTCTGTGTTCTCTCCAACCGGCTTTGGCATTTCCTGATGGAAAATTCCGCTTCCTGCAGTCATCCACTGAAGATCACCCTTGTGGATTACACCCTTATTTCCTTCACTGTCCTCATGTTCTGTCATTCCCTCTATTTGATACGTTACAGTTTCTATACCTCTATGGGGATGCCATGGAAAACCGTTAATGTAATCCGAAACGTTATCCGAACCGAAGAAATCTAGTAGAAGGAACGGATCGGTAATGTTAACCGTAGATGGACCGCCGAAGACTCGGTACAACTTCACGCCTGCACCGTCTATGGTATGCTTTCCTTCTAACAGATATTCAGCCCTTCTTTTCATAGCTTCAATTTTGGGCCCGTGGACAAAAAGGCTTACGTAACTTTTAGGTGAGTATGTGTAGTAATGTATATCACGGGTAAGGTTTCATACGAAAAAGTTGTTTCTTTAAAATTATTTTATTATCTTCTTTTTTCCTAATTTTCTCAAAATCTCTTATTAATTGCTTATTCTCGTTTTAGAAAGAGGTAATGAGATAAGAAAGCCTAAAGTAATCCGTTTTTCTCAAATTTATTTGAAGAAAAGATATTAAATGACAACATTATTTTTCTTCCACTCTCTTTTTCCTGTCTAACTTCCCTGCCTCTCAAGGAAGAAGAAAACAATGCCAGTGAGAATTACCAAA
This sequence comes from Sulfuracidifex metallicus DSM 6482 = JCM 9184, assembly GCA_032834875.1. Classification (NCBI taxonomy): domain Archaea; kingdom Thermoproteati; phylum Thermoproteota; class Thermoprotei; order Sulfolobales; family Sulfolobaceae; genus Sulfuracidifex; species Sulfuracidifex metallicus. Next base: position 1,913,482 of record CP135238.1, on the reverse strand, counting down.
CACAGTATTAGTACGTAAGACAAGTCTTGAGTTATAGTAGGTAAAGCTAATTATAACTACGATTGGATTTTTAGCAAACATAAATAGTACTAAGCAACAAAACAAGGTTACCAAGCTATCTCATAGATGAACTTAGATTATGCACTTGTAAGCGAAGAAAACGTGTTATGTTAATATCTATAACTAGAATAGGAATTTATTGAATTATATTAATGATATTATAACATATTGCATTCTTTATGTCTTCTATCTGCTTATTTTAAACTTTAGTAACTCCACTCCTTTCCTTGTCTTGCCTTATAGCTCTAAGCGCTTCCTCCGGATGTCTTGCAGGGTTAATCTGGGAATTGTAAACGTGAATTACCTTTCCTTCTGGTGATATCACGAACGTCGTCCTAGAAGGGCCTAGAAAGCTCTTAGCTCCGTACATCTCTCTTATTTTACCTCCCTCGTCACTCACTAGGATGAACGGAAGGGAATATTTTTCCTTGAACCCCTTATGTGATGAGGCTGAGTCTGAGCTTATTCCTATTACAACTGCACCTTCCTTCTCCAGCTCATCATGTCTATCTCTGAAGGATATTGCCTCCCTAGTACATCCAGGTGTGTTGTCCTTAGGATAGAAATACAGAATTATATATTTCCCTCTAAATTGAGAAAGACTTATCTCCTTACCTTCATCAGTAATTGCCTTGAAATCTGGAGCCTGGTCACCTACGTTTACTTTCATAGTTTAATAAAAAGTTGGAAACATTAAAAGGGGTTGTTCACATTTCTCGTAATTTTTGTCGGTTAGAAAGTTCGCAATCTTAACCTTTATTCTCCTAATTAAGAACTAAGGCTAATCCCTAAAAGTTACCTTGAAAAATATAATTCTCTATGTAAAGAAGATTTAACATTATCATTAAAAGTAACTAATGATTCTAAAAAGTAATTAGAATCTATCCTGCTTGTTATTAACATAATCCGTAATACCATCTCAGAAATAGTGTCAACAATATAGTCGTTCTAATCTAAAAAGTCTTTTAAATATCTTGAGAATATGTTAGAATAGATCTAAAATGGCAGGCAAGAAGGATAAGGGTCAGAAGAAAGACCAACCAGCTCAAGGTCAGAAAAAACAATAGACTAATGTTAAGCTAAAGTAAACTTATAAAAGTGATTATTCTTTTTTAAGGTGTTGTTTAGTCTGTGGTTATTTTTTCGGCATCCGCTAATGCTTTATTCTTTCCTTGGGAGAGTAGTACGCCCAGCATAGAATTCTTCTAGGCTGTGATTATATGAATTAGCATACAGAATTGATATATATTATGCCTAAGAATAAGCTATATCTTTAATTTAATAGATCTAAGATAAATATTTTATGTTTGACATCATGTTGAGAAACACTAAAAACTGATCCTAATAAATAGGGGTAAATTGCAAAACATAAACTATAGAGGCATTTTGATACAGTATAAAAAAATAACTATTTACAGAAATCTTTTTAACTAATTGCCTTGATTGAAACTCAGTGACAAGTATACTATATGTTAACATAGGGGAACCAGAGACATCGGGTGCAACAACCACGGTGGTGGAATTGCTGAAGAGATTACCAAAATTTAACGTTAAGGTAGGTTTAGAAGAACTTCTCTTTTCTGGTGAAAAGGGAATAGCCGACAAGTTTCCGGATGCAGTACGAAACTTAAGGTATCACAGGAAAGTCATGCCTTACAGGGAATCATTTATAGGTAGATACCTTAGATTTATTTATAAAAATACATTTTTTAGAGCTTATATTGATAATATATCTAAGAATTATGACTTTACATTAGGTTTCTATACACATAATTCAATAATAATGCATTATCTTGAACCTTATATTTCTTTTCCTATATATAAACATTATTTCAAATTAGTGAAACAAACCAATCCAATAGATGGAACTTTATGGTTTGCTAAAACGTTGATCGGATTAAGGAGATATAGAAGAAGTGAAAGGAGCATATGTGCAGGCAAGGTACTTCAGAACAAAGTTAAGGAATTGGGAATATCTTGTAAGGTATTAGATCCTCCCGCTGGAGTTGACTTGGAACTCGTTGAGTCCTCTCCTATTCTTGAAGGATATGATTTAATTCATGTAGCTAGACAAGGGCTCATGAAGGGAAACTCCAGAAGCAATTGAGGTAGCTAGAAGGCTCGGTCTTTCAAGCGCATTCATAGGTAAAGTAGATCACGGTTTCTCAATGCCACATGGAGTAAACTACCTAGGCATGATACCAGATCAAAGAAAAATATATGGTGTAATGAAAGGATCAAAGGTTTTCATTTATCCTTCTCACGTTGACTCCTTCGGAATAGTTGTAGCTGAGGCTCTGTCTTGCGGTCTTCCAGTAGTTGCTTACGACATACCTGCATTACGTTATTACTACGGTGACTGTGGTGCAGTAAAGCTTGTGAAGGAAGGTGATATTGAAGGGATGGTGAATGCAGTGAAAGAGTTCTTAAAGGGTGAATATCACGACGTTGCAAAAGCATGCGCGAAGAAGTATCCCTGGGATAAGGTTGCCGAATCCTTTAAGGAAATCCTTGAGGGGTTCTCCTCGAAAGAGTTATCTCAAGTAGCATGACTTATCTACCTTGAGTTATGACTTGAACAACCGAGATCTTCCCCATCATTGTTTCCCTTTTAGCTTCCCTGAGAGCATCCGGGACCTCACATGGTTCCTCAACTAGCCTATAAAACCCGTTAAATGCCTTCACTGTTTCTCCTATTTTAAATCTCTTGTACTTGACTCCTTCTAAAGGAGTTCTATCGGTAACGGCTTCTACGTTTTCCTCTACAGCTAAGTATCCAGAATTGTCGTAAATTACCACAGTAACTGGAATAGAGAGTGAAACTGCCAGATCGTAAAAAGCCTCTGGTACTCCTAAGATGAAGGCTCCGTCTCCCATGGTTACGACGGAGTAACCTCCCGAAACCAATGCTCCGCCTATCGATGCTCCCAATGTCCATCCTAAGTGGTTCGAAGAAAGGTCTGCGAAATAAGATGCAAAGTTCTCCGGCATTGCATAAACTGGGTTTAGCACATACTCGTTGTAAATCGTATCGGGTTTCAATCTTCCGATCTCCCATGATAGGTATCTAGGATTCACCTTTGACATTGAGGAAAGCTTTTCCACCTCCATCTTCAGCTCTTTTCTCCAATCCTTCACCTCAAAGTCTTTTTTCCTAACTTGTAGGTTATCGAATAGACTTGACACAGTGCTTTGGATACACAAAGTACAGTCGAACCCGTATGTGGGTAGATACGAGTAGAGCGGATCTACATCTACCTTAATTACACTACCCTTAACCTTATCTGGAGGGCTCCATGGGACCTCACTCTCAACGACTATTATGAGGTCGTTCTTGTTTAGGTCTGCATTCACTATCGACATTTTCCCTGTAGATGGATAGTTCAATACCTCTCCGGCAAAGTTCATCACGGGTATGTTCGACCTTTCGGCAAAGCTCTTTAAGGAGTGGAACCACTGCCTTCTTCTACCTGCTCTCCACGTTACTATTATTGGATTTTCGCTCTCCTCGATCATTTCCTTAACTTTGTTTATCTTGTCTAAGGTAGGCCCTGGTTCATAATAGGAAGGCTTCTTATTCCTAATCTGACTTTCTCCTAAGGATACCTCCCTAGAGAAAGCAATGTAAACTGGACCTCTGGGCTCACTCATGGCAACCGAATAGGCTCTGACTAGAACTTGTTCTGCCATCAATGGATCCTTTATTTCCATGTCCAGCTTGGTGATCTGCCTTACGATTTCTCTCTGATCCTTCACCTCTTGTGTCCAATGTGTTCGCAAGTTCTTTCCTATTCCACCTTCTGTTATAGGAGCTATTCCAGCCATGATTATGAGAGGAATTCTTGACGTGAATGCGTTCATTATAGCACCCAGAGAGTTTCCAGTTCCTGGTACTGTATGAAGCAATGCACATCCCATTTCTCCCTTTAACGACGAACCTATTGCAGCAGATATTGCCTCAAGTTCATGCTTCACTAAAACTAGCTCTGGGAAGTCCTCCACCAGGAAAGCAACGTGATCCGTACCCGTGGTTGAGAATACCCTCTTAATACCTAGCCCTCTTAAAGTCTTTATAATAACTTGAGCCGCATTCACATCTATAGAGAGACCTAATGTTATTTTAGGTTTGACTACACGAGAATTTACATAAATATTGAGTTAGGGGGAATTAAGTTGGCGGAAAGTCTAGCCTTCCAGCATAGGGAGGAAATCAGACGACTTTCTATTGTGGCTAGGTTCTAGTCTTCGACAAATCAGCAGCTCTTTTATGCTAGATTCCTATTGGATAGGATAACGTTTAATATATTCTTTAGTTCTCCCCATTTTATCTCCATTGATTCAACACTTCCTTTTCTCGATCTTATTGCAAACGGGAAAAGTTCCACGAAAACTAGGTAGTTCAAAATAACAAAGGAAGGTTCTACTTCGCCTTCTACAAAGTTTTCCTTTGTTGCTAGACAGAAGTTAACTGGCACGTCATCTGGCATTAGCTTAAGTTCAAGCTCTTTCATATGTTAACTAATGTTGAGGAGGAGTAAAAACCTTGATTTAAAATAATTAGAATGTTAGGAACGACTTAAGAATTATGTTCTAATTAAAAGTTTATATACAATTTTAAGAATTAAAAGGTTAGACACTAATGTGATTTAGGGATAAATATAAGGAACTTGCAATCTAATTTATGGAAGTAACAGTTTTAGGCTTAGGAACAATGGGATGGAGGATAGCGAAGAACTACGCCAAGGCTGGAATGTTAAAGGGTGTCTGGAATAGAACGGAGGAGAAGTCTAAACTTTTCTCAAAGGAATTTGGGGTACCCGTTGTAAGTTTAGATAAAATATCGTCTCGTTTCATACTGTTATCGCTTTCTGATGATGACGCTGTTACATCGGTTGTAAGGAAAATTGATGTGAAGGGTAAGGTTATAATAGACACTTCTACAATCTCTCCTAGAACGTCTAAATCTCTAGCTAAAGAAATAAGTTCCATGGGTGGAGTGATGTATGATGCTCCGGTGACCGGATCAACGGGAATTGAAGAGAGAAAAGCTACAGTAATGCTCGGCGGACCTAAAGAGGGAGTTGAGGAAGTGATTTCCTTGCTTAAGGTAACAGCAAACAAGGTCATTTACGTTGGAGATAATGGAAGTGGATTGTATCTAAAGTTGGTTAATAACTTAATAGCAGCTAGTTATATGGAGGCTTTAGCCGAAGCCTTTACCTTGGCTGAAAGGGCTGGACTTGATCTTGAAATAGTCTCGTCATTTCTCTCTGATGGTTCCATCATAAGTTCTCCCCTATCGTCCATGAAGTCAAGGATGTTAAAGGAACGGAACTATATTACGCAGTTTAGGCTCTCCTTAATGGCTAAGGACCTTAGGATAATTGATCAGGAATGCTCATCCTTAGGAGTAGCTAATATGACTTCATCTGTCACGGCAAAACTTTTTGCGTCAGCGTTGCGTTCAGGCCTAGGAGATTTGGACATGGCTTCAATTTACGAGCTTATAAGGAGTCTGTAATTATATAAATGTTTTATTAATTTATAACTATAAAACTATATATAGCATATCTATAACAGTGATTTCACACATAGCGAATGAATGAGTAACATCTGACTTATCTGACTTCCTCCCGCCTTAAAAAGCGAGGCTTTTCTCTTCCTTAACCACAAAATTTGGTAAAGACGTCAATCACGATTTTATGTTAAGTTGCCTATATATAAGAAAATAAAACCTTATTATTCTAAGTAATGAAGAAATAATATTACTTTTAACTCAATCTCTACATATAAAGAGAAATTATAAAAAACTAAAAAATTCTATTAACGTAAGGAGAATCAAATGGTTGAACCACTCACCTTTTCCATCTCCTCATCTATTGGCTGCAATATTCTATGTGTAGGAATGCCATCCAGTATGGATTTTCCGTAATCAACTGTCTCCTTATAACCTTGACTCTTCATGAAATTTCTGAAGGCTTCCAACGAGGTCCATTCTGTGTATATCATGTATTCTTGAGGATCCATTACATTCTTGTAAAGTTTAGCAGATTTCATTCCTTCTACATTGCTGGAAACTACATCCCAGAAACGACCTTCAAATTCCTTCTCATGACCTTTCTTTACCCTATAATAAAAACCTATGTTGATCATTTTTCTTTCACTCTCTACTTAAAACTCAATTGTCAAAAAAATAGGTATTATTCGTAGGACTCATTTGGCTTCTTATACACCACGTAATGGTATAGTGATATTGCCTCGCCTAGCATTATGAAGAGCAGACCAAGGTCTATCCCCCACATGTTTGACTCGAATCCCGTAGAAGGTATGGTCCACATATCAGCTGCTATTATCGCGCTCATTATTAGCAACACGCCTATCATATAGGTTGCTATTCTCTTTTTCCTCTCAAGTTTTATTACATCTGTGGAATTTATCGTTTCAGATGTGCTGTCAGATGCGCTTGAATCTCCTTGCGGCATAGCCTTGATAGCAACCGGAGTTAGCGCCTTAGCGTAAAATACAAATAGCGATAGAATTGGAAGGAATATCGCCGCACTCAATGGGCTTGGTGAAGCTAAGAATAGTGTAGCTGCGCCTGCCATTAACATTGCCAAAATCATAAATAATAGCACGGCAATGGGACTAGAGAACTGTGCCTTCTTAAACATGGGAACCTTAGTTCTAGTGCTTCCTTTTTCTCTGTAAGGCAGGAAAGCCATACCTATCGCAACTATTATTGCTGGAGGCAAATATGCTAATACTTGTTCTGCTACGCTAACTTGTATTCCAGGCTGTATGTCTCCCCATATTGAAGTCTGAACTAAGTAAGTTATCATGAGTATTCCAATTCCAGTGAAGACTCTCCTCTTAAGTGGATGTAGTTCATCGGTTCTGTCTATGAAAGGAACTAAGAGTAAATATACTAACGGAATTATCACACCTATCAACAGGAATAATACCACGTCGCTTGTGAAGTCAGCAATCTTATAAACAAATAGGAAGAACCACGGTGGGTAAGTGGTTACTTGGGCTGCCAATGGACTACTTGGTGGTGGTGCAGGCTTGGGATTAAGGAATGGATCTAGCTCTTGTGGAAGTCCATTTAAGTATGCTAAGGCATTGGGTATTGCGATTATGAACCCCCAAGTAAGGAATATCAAAGACATCATGTAAACGAAGTTCCTAGGCCACCATGGGTTAAACTTTTGGTCCTCTTCCTTAGTATATACTGCAGGAGCCTTTGGCTTAACCTTCCTGGATGGCATCATTCCGTACCTTTCGGCCATGAGAAGATGGAAGACGAATAGAAAACCTATTAAGGCGACCAGGATAATGTGCCATGCTAGTACTCTGGTGAAGTCTCCACTGTCGTAATTTCCAAATAAGATAGGCAATAGGAAGGAAAGCTGAGGTACTGAAGATATTATTCCTGCACCTACGTCGACTGCACTTGTAGCTAAAACGTCGCCTATTAGGCTATATCCTAGGAAAGACGCACCTAACGTTAGGACGAGCATAAGAACTCCAAATATCCATAGTAATTCCCTGGGTTTCTTGTAAGCACCGGTGAAGTAGTTTCTGAACATATGTATGTAAGCCAAAATTATCATTGCGTATGATCCGTACAAGTGGCTGTAGAGGAAAACTGATCCGTAAGGTACGGTGTTTATTATAGTTTCGGTTGCATCGTATCCTGCTTCTGGGTTGTAATATAAGAGCAGTATTAAGCCCGATATCACAGTGTAGAAGAACGCACCAGCAACTAAGGCTCCCAGCCACTCGTTTACATGGAACATATAGTCTGGGGTTTTAAAGAGAGGTAGGTCATCTAAGCCTAGCCTATCCTTAAACCAATTTGATACCCTAGAGGAAAGGCTTTCCTTGCTCATGGTTCAAACACCTCAATTTCAGAAGAAAAGGATTTCACGTTGTACTCAAGACGAAAATGGGTTCTCAGCTTCCTTCACCTCAGTTTTATCCCCAACTGAAGAACCAAAATTGCTTGATAGATCCACAGTAGGATTCTTAGACGGAACTCCGTTAGCTCCTTCTGGGTATATTCCTACGCCTAAAGATCCTAAGGCATATAAGTAATCCGTTGAACTATCCCATTCTAGAAGAACAGTAGGTAATGGTCTAACAGTTGGTCCTGTTAGAGGCTGTGCTCCATGATAAGGATCATAGGTAGACCCGTGGCAATCGCAGTGTATGATGGCTGGGGCTTTTGCACTCTTAGCGCTAGCTAATGCCTCAGCAGTTAACGTATCAGGTTCAGGCGCAGTAAGCTGAGCTGGAGTCAGATACTTGGGGGGATAGAAGTGGATAAATGGAGGCTTGCATCCTAAGTGTTGACATATTGCACTATACGCTACAATAGACTTGTTTGGACCTACACCTCCAGGGAATGTATATTTGTCTCCCGTTTGAGGTACCGTAACGGTGGAGGAAGGTACTTCAACGGGTTTGCCTGAGCTGTCTCCTAGATTAAGGAGAAAGTTAGGCTCGCCGCTAAGCGGATAATTGAATAGCATAATAATTGGACTATTTACAGATATTGATGATGCCTTTAATGGACTACCGGAGCTGTTAAGAAGTACGCTCTTGGGAAAACTGGAAACCGCAGATACGTTGGGCGGAACCAAGACTCTGAGCCCAGGTATAATTCCAGCTACCGTAACTACGCCCACGCCTATAACCATTGCTTTCAGAAAGTTTCTTCTCTTTTCGTCTATTCCTGAAGTGTTTTTTTCTGCGAAATTAAACAAATAGCTGTCTCCTTTCTTGACGAATTCCTTAGGATCGAATCCTTTGTTTCTTATTGCGAAAGTTAATTCCCTTATAAAGTGGAATTCGTCAGGGCTAAGAACCTTCTTGTCTCCTTTCTTAGAATGGAATGATAACATTCATGGTCGTGTTATTCTCTCAAGAATTTCTATTAAGGTTTAGACGTTAGACTGAAGATTAATATCCACATTTTTGACGTCCTATTTTAGCGTTCTAAACTTATAACTCTAGATTTCTCCTATGAATTTTCATTAGTAAACTAAAGATAAAAGCAGATTTTTTAAATTAATATTTTATTAAAACTAAAGGAAAATACTAATTTAATATTATGTATTTGATGCAGGAGTTTCCTCCTTTTTTATAGTCTTCTTCTCAACTTCATTTTCCTTTCCATCACTTTTTAGTGTGATTAGTGAGAAGCCAACAGCTACTAATAACATGTACTCTATTAGATGATATCCTGTAATTCCCATGAAAACATCACTTATTACAATAAAATATCCAAGTCCTGCGGTCGGATTTCCTTTTAGAGCTATTACAACTGAAAGATACGTTGACAAGCTTAATAACAAAATGAAAAGGCCCAGATTATCTGGATTGTTAAAAGATATGCCATAAATTGCCGAGAAAGTCATGTCCATTATCATAAACATGAAACGATTATCTTCAACCATAAAATAGAGTGGCAAGAAGAGAAAAAGTGCAGGAATAGAAGCTAGATATTTCAAGACGCTCCTTTTGTTGTTCTTGCCCCATAGAACCGTGTAAAGCACAAAAGATAAGGAACTTATTAGAAACATAAATGAATAGCTAGGGTTAAAAGTAAAACTCAATAAATCTATTGTAAATGCTGAAATCATTGATAATAAAGCCATGACGAGGATAGGCAATAATAAGATTCCTTTTACTTGTCTCTGACGTAAAAATGACTCTACAATTACGATTGAGGATGCTGCAATACCTAGTAGAGTTATTTCAACTGAATGTGATAGGATAGGTGAAAGTACGTCTGTTGCAAACAACAGCAACATGGATTTGATTCTAGTTGACAAGGAAAGTGATACAAGAGCGATAGCTCCGTAACCTAGGTAAAGTCCTGCCGTACCCACGTATTCCATGGGCAACTTTTCAGGGATTGAAAGAGGAAGGTAAGATATGGGGAAAATTACCTGATAGACAAATTGCATAAAAAATACTATACTAAGAAAAACTAAATAATATTTTAAATCTTTTTCCATTTTTAAGTCAAACATTTAAAATCACCTTCTATATTTTATCCATAATATTCCTAGCCCTATTAGAGATATTATGATTCCGGGTAAAGTTATATAAAGTATTATATCCATTCATTTCACCTCCTAAACGAAATCCATATTGCAGCCAATGCAATTACTGCAATTACAACACCTGCTGTAGTTATGTCAACTATCTCTGGATTTACAGCTAGGACTGGAGACTCAGGCTTTGGTAGAGAGCTGAGAGACAGCAGAAGGAAAGACGACGTAATACTTTTATCAAAGAGAGTTTCTCCTTCTGCTCCTTGCCACACAGCGAATGCTACATCGTAGGTCTTTCCAATTGTTATATTTGGCATGTATTGGGAATAGTTCGTGGGAACTGCAAGAGGTCTGACCAATTCTAATGTCCAATAGCCATTGGAATAAGTTGCACCACTCTCTATGAAGAAAAGACTGCCCTCTAACCCTGAGCTCTTTACTGGGGCATACCAAATTCCGGAGCAATCTACTTCATACATATTAGTGTTATTAGTGTAAAGTGGTACTGCGAAACCGGTTCCATTATTAGTGTATGGTAATCCAGTCATGCTCTTGTTCTCCCAGACGTTGTATTTGAAAGCAGGATCTTCAGATTTATTGTTCCATGTAGCGCCAGATACCCACATCCAAATGTTTGCGGCGCCTCCAGGCTGTTTCAGGGCACCTCCGGCGTAAGTGAAGTTCTCGCCGTCGAATGTCTGACCTGGGAACTTGCCTCCTATATGCATTCCGTCCATAGTTGGAGTTCCTGAACCCATATACCACATCATAGCAGCTCTATCTGGATAATACCACGTAGAGTTTGTGTAATATCCATAGAATAATCCAGAGTCGTAAAGTATTCTCTCTATAGGTCTAAGTGAATGATAGAACAAAATGGTTCCGTTCCCTAACACTTTGATTTGGCTTCCGTTGGGCATAGCCTCAGATATCCCATCGTAAGAAAGGAAAAGTCTACCAGTTTCCTTGGTTCCATTAACTATAGTATAATATGAAGTATAGTTTGACATGACTTGATATTTAGCTCCAGGGGTTATCTCAATGATTCTAAATAATCCTGGTCCAGAAGCGTTAGGATCAATTCCAGCTACAGCTGCGGACCATGCCCCGAAGGCTGGATTAGGTGCGTTCCATCTAAGAAGTATGAATATGTCCGTTCCATTCCATGCAGCCTTAACTGATAAATTATGCGTAAGCCCAGACGTAGGCGCGTTAGGTATGTTTGCTGAGAGAGAAAGATTTGTCCAAGGAATGTTATTCCAGAATGATTCTGTTCCTGGAGCTTTCAAATTAGCTGAACCGACTTCCTTATACACGGTTATTTGTGATGTCGTCTGAGCCATAGGTACGTTCATGAATGCCATCAACAATGAAAGAATGGACGCAATTAAGATAAGGGAGAATACTGTTCTTACCTTTCTCAACTCAATTCACAATGGAGTTTAACTCCCAACAAGAATTAAGGATAAAACGTTGGACTGATTATATCATAAGTTAATGCAAAGAACAATGTGTAACCGAAGATGTATTTTTATCATTACTAAAGCATATATTACTTTTCTGAATATTTTCGCTATGGTATAACTTACTTTATTAGTTTAAAATCCTAATGTAACTAACGTATATTCTGTATTTAAAAATTCTTTGCTTTTATCTGATCATTAAAAACCTAAGAATCTATAATTGTGACTAAATATCTTATAAAACGTTTTAAAACTAATATAAACACAGTTAATACACAAGACGTGGTTCCTATTATATATTTATATTAAGAAATTTAAGATGCTAAACCTACATACTCTTTATGTGCATATTTTTCGCTTCTAAGATAGAAAGACCCATAAACCCTGAAAAAATTATTATGTTAAAGAATAAAGAATTTTCTAAGTTGGGAAGAGAGAACATAATTTCCGTAATAGCAAGAGAGAGACCAGAGGGTTTAAGCAAGAGCTATTATTACTTTGTACTGAATAAATTAAAGGAATTGGGATTAATGAAGGATAATAGCATAAACTTTAAGGCAGTTATACCAATTACAGACGATTACTCTCATTTAAGAGGTATTTTATATATTACAAATGAGAGAAAGTTAATTTACATAAATTTGGAGGAACGTGGAAATAATAGGTGTAGGGACTGTGTAGTTAAGGAGAGTTGTCTTTCTGCAGTTAAGGTAATTTCTAAGGAAACTAAGATAAAACTGAGGAGGGAGAACTTGAGGGAAGCTTGGGAGGAGTTAATAGAGGAAGCATGGAGCAAAATAGTTAATCCTGCTGTCGCTTTGAACGTTTCAATTTCTCAGACAGATCTCTTAGACGTTAAGGCTGACTCTAAGTAATTTATGTTATTTTTATTAACTCTGTTAATAACAGAATGATTTTAAATATTAAGCATGAGATAATAGCATATGAGGCTAGTTGTAGGAACAAACTTCGATGATTCTCTTCTCGAAGAGTTAAGGAAATTTCCAGTCAAATACATATTCGGCAGCGAAACTGTTACCGTGACGGGTCACGGTCGTGCGTCCTTCGTGCTTCCCAAGGTAGACGAAGAGAGGTTAAAGCAACATGCTTCAATTGCGAGGTCTTACGGAATAAAGTTTCTTTACACTATGAACACTGCTACTTTACAAGGTAGGGAGTACTCCTCATCTTTCATGGATAAAGTTAAACGCGAAATTGACTTTCACGCTAACATTGTGGACGGATTCATTGTCGCAATGCCCCTCTTAATATCCTACATTAGAAAGGAATATCCAGATATAGAAATATCCGTATCATCCTATTCAAGGGTTTATAATGTAAGGGAGGCAGAGGAGTACATCTCCATGGGAGTAAATACCATAATAGCTCACGAAGATGTGAACAGGAACTTTAAGGTATTGAAAGCCATGAGGTCCTTAGCTGACGTTGAAGTTATTACAAATAACTCTTGCCTTTGGGGATGTCCCTACAGAAGGACACATGATCTGATATCTTCAATGACGTCCAGTCAACAAGGAGAAAAGGGAATTTGGTTCGAATATCCCATAATGTTCTGTGCTACTGACGTAAGAAACGATTTAGCAAACCTAATTAGAATGAGATGGATAAGACCGGAAGACTTAACCTACTACGAGGAAATTGGCATCGATAGGTTCAAGATTGCAGGAAGGAACAAGAGTACATCTTGGATAGTTAGGGCAGTAAAGGCTTACTCTGAAAGGAAATATGAAGGCAATCTTCTCGACATAGTCAGTTATCCACAGGGGAGGGCCGTACCAAAGGTGATGAGAAAAATTGGCGGCCCTTCATATTACGACGTCTTGGAAAAGGTAACAATCGATAATTCGCAGTTCCCTGAAAGGTGGTTGAACTTCTTCAAATATAATGATTGTGAATCTAAGAGTTGTGTCCAATGCAAATACTGTGACATTATAGCTGAGAGGGTTCTAAAGGTAGACGGAGAATCTCCTGGAAAAATGGAGAGATTGTCTCCTCCTATAGAACTTATACCGAGGTTTGAGCATGAGGATTGAAGTAATAAAACTAAAGGAAGAGAACTTCTTTGGAAAGGTTTTACCTCATAACGTAGTAGCTATAGTTGACGATGGTTTAACCTTAGTTGACACATCTCTACCTCAAAATCTAGACCAGTTAGAACGAGGATTACGTAATATAGGATTTTCATTAGACGATGTAGGATTTATTCTTCTGACTCATTCTCACCCGGATCACGCAGGTAATGCTGAGATAATTAGAAGAATTTCTCATGCAAAAATCATAGCACACAAGCTAGAAGACTTCACACCCAAGGAATTTAATTTAAACTATGAAGATGTGGTAAGGGAATTAAATGTTTCGAGAAACGAGTTCGAGTCCACCATAAAGAGGATAAATGAGATCACCTACGAACCTCCACGAATTGATGTAAGAGTTAACGGAGGGGAGGAAATCTCAGGGTTCAGGATTATACATGTCCCAGGTCATACTCCAGGCCATATAGCTCTCTTCAACGGTGAAACGCTAATTACAGGAGACGCGCTTAGAGTGGACGGAGGTATCAGACCCCCGTTGTCATTCTTTAACTGGGATCAAGGGAAGGCTTTGAAATCATTTAATTTTCTAATTTCTCTTCCATTTAAGAGATTAATACCTTACCACGGTGAATTAAATTGATGCCCTCTGTGGTGGTTTGGGAAAGTACTAAAGCCTGCGATTTCAACTGTAAGCATTGTAGAGCCTTCAGTTTGAAGGAGAGACTTCCGGACGAGCTTACAGCTCACGAGATAGAAAGGCACGTGATAGATCGCATACACGGGATGTTTGTTATCAGTGGAGGTGACGCATTGAAAAGGGATGATATATTCGAAATAGCAAGGTATTCATCGTCAAGAGTAATGACAGCGTTATCACCCAGCGGATCTAGGATATCAAAAGATGTAGCTAAGATGATTAAGGATGCAGGAATCAAGGCTGTATCCATAAGTATTGATGGTCCAGAGACAATACACGATAGCTTTAGGGGAGTTCAGGGTGCATTTCGTATATCAAGCGAGGCAATAAAGAACGTAAAGGAGGAGGGTGTCTGGCTTCAGATCAACACTACCATTAGCAAGTTCAACATAGACTACTTGGATCAAGTTAAGGAAACGGTAATGTCATTTTACCCAGACAGTTGGGACATATTCGTCCTCATACCTACTGGAAGGGCTACTAAGAGTATGGAAATTCTGCCAATACAAAACGAGATGTTAATGCTCAAAGTGAGGCAGTGGAGGAAGGAGGGATTAAACGTGAGAATGACTTGTAACCCATACTTCGTGAGGTTCAGCGCAGTGAGAGGTGACGTGATACCGGGGTATGACCCTGAAAAAGGTAGAGGTTCTGCAGGTGGAGCGAGGGGATGTATGGCGTCAAACGGTTTCCTCTTCATAGCTTACAACGGTGACGTATATCCGTGCGGCTTCCTTCCGATTAAACTAGGCAATGTGAGAGAGGAGAGACTAGATGAGATATATAACTCTCCTCTTTCCAAGGAGGTAGGAGATCCCAACTTGTTGGAAGGGAAGTGCGGAATCTGTGAATACAAGCTATACTGTGGAGGTTGTAGAGCTAGAGTATACTCAAAGACTAAGAACATTCACGCCCAAGATGATTTCTGTCTATATCATCCAAAGGTGATGTATCATGATAAGCGTTTCCAGATTAGTTAAAGGAAAAACAGAATCTGGGGATTCGGTAAGGTTCTCGGGGGATTCCAACTACCCTAAGGTTCTGGTTTTCAACGTCACTAGAAACTGCAACCTCAGGTGCAGTCACTGTTATTCATCGTCTGGAATGGACCACTTCGATGATCTGGATATAGAATATTGGCTGAGGGCCGTTAAAGAAGCTGCTGACATGGGAGTTAAACACATTCTTCTTTCAGGTGGAGAACCCCTTGCTAGACCCGACATAGACATAATTGCAAAGGAAGCTTATGACTTAGGTATCACCGTGGAACTTTCCACCAACGGAACCATGCTTAAGGGAAAATTAGACAAGTTAAAGAAGTACATTAGCTACGTGGGAATTAGCCTAGATGGCCCTGAGGTAGTACACGATAGTTTTAGGGGGGTTCAAGGGGCATTCAAAAAGACGATGGAGGGAATAAGATACTCGAGGGAACTCGGATTGAAGACCGGAATAAGATTTACTATAACAGCCAAAAATTACTCTTATGTAGATTTAGCCCTAGATATAGTAAAGAGAGAAGGTCTACAAAGGATATGCTTCTACCATTTAGGTTATGCAGGGCGTGCTACTCGAAATTTAGACATTGATAATAACAAGCGGTTGAAGATAGTGTCTCACATTATAGATGAAGCTAAGCATGCAGATTTTGAAGTGTTAACGGCAGACAATCCAGTTGATGGCGTTCTAATTTATCATATAACAAGGGACGATAAAGTTCTGGATTTACTAAGAAGGAACGGAGGTAATAGATCTGGTGAGAGGATAGCTGATATATCTCCTAACGGAGACGTTTATCCAGACCAATTCACGCCAGTAAAGATGGGGCATATCAGTGAACTAAGAAAGATATGGGATGAACCTTCGGACGTGCTTGTAAAATTACGGAAAAGAAAGGAATATTTAAAGGCATGTTCGTCCTGTCCTTTTCTTGACATTTGTAACGGTGGACTAAGAGGAAGAGCCTTAGCTATGGGAGATTTCTGGGGTAAGGACCCTTCATGTTATTTACAAGAAATAAGGCGAACCTTTTATGACAATAATTCGTAATATAAATATCTAAATAGATTTTTATTAGTAATCTATTATCTGGATTTTGTGAAACTATAATATATAGTTGAACGGAGTAGGCGATCAGTTGATAGAAAAACGTATTTTTTATAATTCGATAATCCTTGTGTGAGAATCAAAGCTCTTTTATCGCTGATGGAAGAAAATGGAATAGATTATGTTATCATTGGACCTACAAGCAACATGTTCTACCTTACAGGATTTTCAGAGGAACAAATGGAAAGACCTCTTCTTTTGATTGTAGGAAAGGGTGAAGCATATTTCTTAGCGTCTAAAATTTACGAAGAGCAACTATCAAGTTTGGGATTTCCAGTTTTTTCTTATAATGATGGCGAAGATCCTTACTCGAAACTGAAAATAGAGAAAGGTTCCTCAATTGCAGTAGATGATCAACTTTGGTCTAAGTTTACAGTTGAAATAGCGAATACGTTCTTGCCGAGAAAGCTGTTAAGCTCGTCTCCCCTCATGAGCACGTTGAGAGTTAGAAAAGATGAGAACGAGGTAAGTATCATGAAGGAAGGGTTGAGAATAGCTGAGGACAGCTTTCTATCATTTCTGAACAGAGTAGAAGAGGAAGCTGAAGAATGTATGTTAGCTAAAAGGTTAGAGGAGGAGTTCTACTTAAGAGGAGTAGAACCCTCATTTAGGCCAATAGTTACTTCTGGGCCTAACGCTTCCATGCCCCACCTACGTTGTACCCAAAGGAAAGTGAAAAGGGGAGATGCGATAGTGGTCGACTTTGGCGTTAAATATCGAGGTTACTCCACGGATACAACCAGGGTAATATCTATCGGAAACCCTTCGCAGGAAGTGAAGATGGTTTATTCCCTAATTCTGGAAGCGCAGGAGAAAGCTGAGGAAGCAATTGAAGGCATGAAAGGTAAGGAAATAGATAACTTAGCTAGGTCCATCATTAAAAGAAATGGGTTTGGAAGTCGTTTCATACATAGGACGGGGCATGGCATAGGAATCGATGTTCACGAGAATCCCTATATATCTCAAGATAGCGAGGAAATTATAGAAAGAGGCATGACGTTTACCGTAGAGCCAGGGATATACCTTCAAGGAAAATTCGGTGTGAGGATAGAGGATATGGTAATTATGGACAGTAAAGCTAGAAAGATGAACACCTTAGAAAAAGATATCTTCATAGTTTAGACGGTTGCTTTAGCGGACATCTTGTACCTTATTCCCTCTGCAACTGATCTTAATTCCACAAATCCGAAAGGATCTCTACCTAGATACGAAAGAAATCTATCGTCAGTATTAACCGTCAATTTCCTTATTTCTGATCTCTTTTTCATGACATATCCTATTTCCTTTCCTAGAGTTAGGACAGCCTTTAACTTAGCTCCCCTATTTGGGGCCTTGAATGACTGGAGAAATCTAATCATATAAAGTGGTATGAAGTTAGATACTATTTGTTTCTTATTATAGTATGTTAACAGGAGTATCAATTGATTTCGCATGGTAAGGTAAGAGGTAAACTTGGAAGGTAATTTCTTGAAGGTTCCGTGTGCTTCATGATATACCCGAGACTTAGGAACCATTAGGACCTTGTATCCAGCCCTATATAGCCTCCACGAGAGCTCCGTGTCCTCCCAGTAAAAGAAGTAATGTTCGTCAAATCCTCCAACCCTCTCTAACACATCCCTCCTAGTGAGGGCTGCAGCAGTCGAGAACCAAGGTATTTCAGACGGCTGATCTCCCCATGTCCATTCAGTGTATACGCTCTGAGTAGCAGCAATCTTTTCTTCTCCTTTTATTACGTCTACTAAAGGATTCAACCATTCCTTTGGAACTTCTACATCGTTATCCAGAAATGCCATAAACTTGGTTTTATAAGTCCTTATTGCAACGTTTCTTGCATAAGAAGGACCATAATTTTTGTCTAGAGATATGGTCTTTACTCCCTTGGACTTGAGGTATTCTACGCTACCGTCCTTGGATCCATTGTCAACAACTACTACCTCGTTTGGGTATTCCGTGTTGAGTACGCTGTCAAGGTAAGACTTCAGCAGATGTAGTCCATTATAATTAAGGACGACTATAGGAATTTCTTCCATTAGAATGAGATATGTTGTCTGATATTAAAATCTTTTTTATTATTTTGGAATGATGATAGCGTTAGTAGAGCTAAAAATATCCTCTAAATTCCACTCTTAACGTATTCCACGTACCCCTTGAAGTTACCTAAGTCATATACTTGCGAAACTTCGACTGCGGTGAACTCCACACCGTCCCTTATTAGTTTCTTTATACCGCATGTCAGTTGAAGCTCGTCCTTATAATCTACGCTTTTTAGGGAAGTGAAAATCCTCCTGTCGAAGACGTAATATGGAACTATGATCAGATTTGACTTAGGAACTTTAGGTTTCTCCTCAACGTCAGCCACTCTATTTCCGTTCATAGTCACCACTCCGTAGCTCCTTGGATCATCTACCTTAGTTACGAGGAAGGAATTAACGTTCATTTCCTCTAACTTGAAGTCCTTAACTATGGTGTCGGCTGCAGCGACTAGGAATTCCTGATTGGCGTAAGGCTCAGCTCTGAGTACAGCGTCACCAAATCCCTTAGGTTCATGCTGATTCACGAAAGCCAAATTGCTTTTCTCAATCTTTCTATAGAATTGCTTAAGCCCCCTACTTTGTTCTATTTTTCCTTTAAATTCCAAGTAATTCACGAAGTCGTAATCTGGCGTGAAGTAATCCTCTATTACTCTCTTATTTTTGCTCACTACAAAGATGAAGTCCTTCACTCCGTTGTCATATAATTGTTCGAAAATAACTTGAACTATAGGCTTCAACTCGCCGTTAAATGGAACAGGTAACATTTCCTTAGGTATTTCCTTACTTATTGGTAACATCCTAGTTCCTAATCCAGCTGCAGTGATTATTCCCTGAGAAATCAAGCTTCACTCACCTTGGATGCTAGGAGTTCCTAGGCCTATAGCCCTGAACTTCGTCAAATCCATTTTAGATGGATCTAAGAGTCTTCTTCCATCTACGACGTATTTACCCCTCAATTTGTCCTCAATTCCCTTGAAGTGGTTCCATTCAGTTGCAATTATGACTCCCTCGCTTTCATCTATACATTGTTCCATGGAGACCATTGTAACGTTTGCTTTAGCTTTAGGATCATATGCTACCACTTGAGCACCTTCTTCCTTTAGAATGTCTATGACCTTTAGAGCTACGCTTTCCCTTGTATCGTCTGTGTCAGCTTTAAATGCAACTCCTAGAACACACACTTTTCTTCCTTTAAGTTGACCCATAATTTCCTTTAGGAGAGTTACGGCCCTTTTAGGTCTTTCATTATTAACTTGTATTGAAGCATCTACGGTTCTAAGTGGGGTCCCCAGTGAGCGTGCAAAGGTAGATATAGCCAGCGTATCCTTGGGGAAACACGAACCTCCCCAACCTAATCCAGCCTTAAGGAAGTGAGGAGATATTCTCTTGTCTAATCCTATTCCTTCGGCTATTTTATTTACGTCGCAATTAGGTATTCTCTCGCACAAATTAGCTATTTCATTTATGAATGATACCTTCATTGCTAGGAATGAGTTTGCAGCATACTTTATCATCTCCGCTTCCTCTGGAGTCGTCCTAACTATAGGAGCACCAGTGAACTTCCATATGCTCTCTACAACATCGCCGGCTTCCTTAGTGTAACTGCCTATTACGACTCTGTCCGGATTGATGCTGTCCTTGATTGCACTTCCCTCCTTTAGAAACTCTGGATTCGAAACCACTTCTCTGCCCGTAATTTCCCTCACTTTCCTAGAAGTTCCTGGTAGAACTGTGCTCTTCATTACTATCAGTGAATCCTTCCTCAGAACTTTTGCAAGGGACTTGGAAGCAGACATAACGTATTCCAAGTAGATTTCTCCGTTGACTGTAGGCGTCGACACTGAGATGAAAGCAACGTCTACGTCAGAAAGCTTAGCGTAATCCGTGGTGAACTGCAACCTATCCTTGTTCTTAGCTAAAAGCTCGTCCAAACCCGGCTCATATATTGGATTTCTTCCACATGATAATCCCTCAACCCTCTTAGAGTCAACGTCAACTCCTACCACTAAATGTCCCTGATCAGCTAACACTGCAGAGGTAACTAGACCTACGTATCCTAAACCTATTATACCAATTTTCATGAAATCACCTGCTTGAACCAATCAATTGTCTTCTTCAAGCCTTCCTCAACTGGTACCTTAGGCTCCCAGCCAAGCTTCTCCCTCACCTTAGTTATGTCCGCGGCCCTTCTGGGCGGATCATCTGGCCTTGGAGGAAGGAACTTTATTCTGGATTTTGAGCCGGTCATATTTAGGATCAGGTTAGCTAAATCCACAATCTTCATTTCCTTGTTTGATCCCACGTTGAAGACTTCTCCCTTAAGGCCCTTGATGAACATGATTTTAGTTGTAGCTTCAACCCAGTCATCAACGTAAAGGAAAGCCCTAGTTTGAGACCCATCGCCGAAGATTGTTATATCATCCCCCTTCAAAGCCTGGTAGATAAACCTTGAAACTACCCTTCCGTAACTTCCATCCTCTCTGAGTCTAGGACCGTACACGTTGAATGGTCTCTGAATTCTAACATCTAGTCCGTATTCCCTATAATAGGAGAGTATGAGTGCCTCGGAGAACCTCTTGCTTTCATCGTAACAACTCCTAATTCCTATTGGGTTAACCTTTCCCCAGTAAGTTTCAGGCGTTGGAATGATCTCAGCGGATCCGTAAACTTCTGAGCTTGAAGTGTAAACCATTACTGCATCGCTTTTTCTGGTTATTTCCAGCATTTTGTAAGTTCCCATGGAGTTAGACATCGCTGTTTCTACAGGGTGCTGAATATAATCCTCAGGAGAAGGTCTGGCGGCTAGGTGTACTACGTAGTCAAATTTATCATTTATTTGAACGTCCTCAATCTTTCCCTTAATCAGATTAACCTTTTCTGGTAATGCACGATATTTAACGGTTGAGAAATCATCAATTACCGTAATTTCATGTCCATCATTAATCAATCTGTCAATTAAAAATGATCCTAAGAAACCTGCCCCTCCACTGACTAAAATTTTCATATGAACATATAACGAAAATAGGAAAAAAGCTTTTTGGATCAATCACTATGTTAATCTTTTTCTAATTTTAAGGTCATTTTTTTAAGAAAATAGACACTTGCTAATGATTAAGCTTGATTTCAAAATAATACTAATGCTTCAACGAGGATAAATTAAGTTTAAACTATGATACAAGACTTTATAAAACTTGGAGAGAAGTATAGTATAGGTGAAACAAATGAAAGCAATGCTTTTACAGAACGAAAAAAGTAAGGAGATTAACAGAAATATAGAACTGCAAGATATGCCAGCAGCTCATCTTGATAGAGAAAGGAAGAGAGAGGCAATTATGATTCTGGATAACCCGTTACTTTACTTGAAGGTCAACTAAAGGAATACATATAACACATGTAATTTTTGTTGCATTATGATTTTTGTGTAAAATCTTCTCTTGAAAAAAGAAAACGTGCAACTTTTTAGATAAATTAAAAGAAGGTTTGATAACTTATATTAAAATAATTTATATCTATATTGCACACATCTACGTATCTACTGCTTGTTATCTATAATTTCATTATTGTTATTCTTGGTACCTTGTTCTAGTTCTTTATCATCTTGGTACCTTGTTCTAGTTCTTTATCATAGGTTCCAATAACCAAGTATAGGTTTCCTCTTTTCATCTCCTGTCTCCTGATGAATGTTATCTTAGACTCTCTTTCTGAAATTAGAGAAGCAGCTATCATTGTCTGAACGAAACCTATCATACCTACTGGGTCAGAAGGTTTGGGCTTAAATATGATCACATTGAAGTTTGGTCCGTCTTCCTCTACTTTCACGTCTTCACAGAAGTCATAAAGTTCAGACATAGCCTTCTTTAGAATAAGTTGAGGGTCCTCCGTCATCGAAACTCCACTCCTTTTAAGTTCCTTAATCAAAGCTGTTCCAGGAGTTTCCATGAACACTCCGAAAACTCCGTTAAAGTTCTGTATGAACTTTCTTTCAACTTTATCTATTTCTATGGGAAGTTCTCCAATAACAACATACCGTTTTCTCCCATAGATGAAGGCACGAAAACTCTGTAAAAGGTCCTCTTATCGTAAGTTCTGAAGGCTAACTCCAAGTTATCGTACATTATTTGCCTAAGTAATTCTCCCTTCTTGTCTGTATATTTTCCCAACTGAACTCCATATACTGCCAATCCTCCTGCAATTAAAGTGGTTCCAAAAATAGCTAATGGATAATATGAAATTATGAATAGACATAAAACTAGAATTGTAACTCCTATCAGAATTATATAAGCCCAATCAAACTTATAGATATTTCAGTGAAGGAAATCTACCCGATTATTGTATAGGTATGTATGGACCTCTGAATATAACTGATCAACGGGTCATTCAGTATCTTCTTTCCTTCCCGGTTCCAGTAAACGTAAGACTATCAAATGGAACTTACATGAACTTTGCATCTCAATGGATAAACGAAGGGTTAACTGTTCAGGTTTTACCTTAAACCGTCTATACTGATGGAGATGAAGTAAGATATGTGATATCATCCCAAAATTTTTCTGCTCTAGGAAATCTAACATACTTGAAACAATATCTTCTAAATATTCAAAGTCCCATAATAAAAAGTAAACGGCACTAACTCTACCTTATCTATATCTTGGATAAATGCAGGTATTAATGTTACTCTTTACAAGGTCTACTACATTAATTCAACTACTAGAATGTTCTTGTTGAGCACTAACACTATGGGGTTCATAATGAACTCTCCCGTCAATGTATCTGCTACTTATCAGCTACAGGACTATGTACAAATTTATGGAAAATATTCAACAAGCGTAATATATACCTTTAAATCATGGGAGCCTTATGGCTCGGTCGTTCAAGTGCCATCATTTGTGACCTATGACGGAACTCTATTTCAATTAAACTCAACTACAACCTCATTAGTAGTTAGATCTCCCGTAAATATATCCCTTAACTTTGAGCCGTTAAACATAACCTCAACTCCCATTCCTCCCAATAGTAACTCAGTTAGCCCCAATACTATATTTATCATTGCTTCTGTGGTCGGTATAGCTGCTATAGCAGTTCTGATTTACGCTGTAGTTACTAGAAGAGGCCAATAATAAACGCAAGTAATTTTTATTCATATTTGTGAAATAAGGCAAAACTTTTTATATAGTGCTTCTTGTTAAAACATATGAAGGCAGTAATACTCCATGGTGGACAGGGAACCAGACTTAGACCATTGACGCATACGGGACCAAAACAACTTATAAAGATAGCTGGAAAACCGGTATCTCAATGGGGAATGGAAGCTTTAAAGGAAGCCGGAATTACAGAGTTCGGAATTGTACTTGGAAATAACCATCCTGAAAAGGTTGTAGAATACTACGGAGATGGATCCAAGTTAGGTATAAAGATAACTTACATCTATCAAGGGGAACCACTAGGCTTAGCTCATGCTGTAATGAAAGCTAAAGACTTCGTCGGTGGTGATGATTTCATTGTTTACTTAGGAGATAACGTTATTTTAGAAGGTCTTGATAAGCTTACAAATTTCCGCGGAAGTGCATCAATCCTTTTAGCTCCAGTGGACAACCCGCAGAGATTTGGAGTCGCCGTAGTGAAGGAAGATAAGATAATCAAGTTAGTTGAGAAACCTAAAGAAAGGATCTCCGATTTAGCGTTAGTGGGAGTATACGCATTTACTTCAGACATATTTTCTGCCATATCTAACATAAAACCCAGTTGGAGAGGAGAACTAGAAATTACTGATGCAATTCAGAATTTAATAGATCAGGGTAAAGAGGTCAACTTTCACGTAATTAGGGGGTGGTGGAAGGACACAGGAACTCCTGAGGATCTCCTAGATGCTAACATGAAGTTATTGGACACTTATCTTAAAGAAGACGTTAGAGGAGGAGTGGCTTCCTCGAAGATAAAGGGCAGAGTATTTATCTCTCCTGAAGCTAAGGTTATCAACTCTGAACTTAGGGGTCCGGTTTACATTGGAAGAGGTTCTATTGTAGAGAATTCATTCTTAGGTCCCTTCACAACTGTAGGGGATAATTGTCAGATAAGGGATTCGGAGATCTCTAATTCCCTAGTTCTGGACGGATCTACTCTAAATGGTGTAGATTTAATTGATTCTATAATTGGGCAGAATTCCACTCTTGTAAGAAGAAAACAAAGGTTCCACGGTTCAAAGTTTGTAGTTGGCGAGAACTCCTCAGTAGAACTAGAATGAGGACGCATTAAATTTTTTTAACCGATTAAGTTTTATCACAATAACATCTCTTTTTTAAGAGTAAAATTCTCACTAAGAGTGTGCTAAAAACCTTAAGTTTCGCTTTAAGGATGTACTTTAATAAACCCTAATGGTAAAGTCGTTTATCCTTCTCGTTTATTAATGTATAGCTATATAAAGGTAAAAATTTATAGATGTGTATATGTTCTAATAAATACTAATGAAAGCTACAAAATCTCTAGTGGTTTTACCACCAATGTTCTTCAACAGTGAAGCGAGAACAGCGGTGGCATTCATAAAGGCATTAAGAGAGTTTGGAGTAAAGGAGATAGTTGGAGTTACACCTAGAGTAGACGATTCACCTCAGGTTGAGGAAATGCTAAGAGAAATTAAGGACGTAAAA
Source organism: Sulfuracidifex metallicus DSM 6482 = JCM 9184 (assembly GCA_032834875.1). Lineage (NCBI taxonomy): Archaea > Thermoproteati > Thermoproteota > Thermoprotei > Sulfolobales > Sulfolobaceae > Sulfuracidifex > Sulfuracidifex metallicus. The sequence goes on along the minus strand of CP135238.1, from coordinate 1,888,364 downwards.
ATGTCTTCGTTTCCAGTAATTATAAGGTCCTTTGATATCAGGTCCGCTTGACTATTTTCTCCTGAACATTAAGAAGCTTATTGGCGGATTTGACTTCTCTCTGAACTTGTATTATGTAGACGTTCCAGTAGGTTTAGATGCATCTTATATAATATATCCCCCATCAGCTTTAATGTCTAAGAAGGATATAATTTCTCGTAGATCAGGCATAAAGAAAATGTATGCTAGTTTTATGGAGAAAGTAGTTGAGAGAACGGCAAACTCTGAGCATCTGGTTTGCAGCTCAAATTATATTAAGCAGATAGTTAAAAACGATTTCAATTATGACTGTTCTGTAATATATCCTTCCGTGGACGTTTTTTTGGAAGCCCTATGTTGCTAACGACAAGGAAGATCTAGTAGTAGGTATAGGAAAGTATGTTGAACCTAAGCATTGGGACGAATTCATAAATGTAGCTAAGATTGTTAGAGAGAAAAACAAGGAAATAAAGTTCAAAATAATTGGAGGTTTAGATAACGTTAGGTCGTCTAGAAATCTCTTGAACTTTGAGTTGGTGACTAACATAAACATGAATATCGAAATGTGGATATAATACTCGCTATCTTTGTTTTCAGTTGTTGCCTTTCCCTTATGATAGCCTGTTTCATAAGGGAAATACTTCACCTTGTAGCCGTTATGGTAAAGCTCTAGACCTAATGCACTTGCATCGAAATGGAGGAACGGTAAATCATAGAAAATGAATCCCCTTCTTCTGGGAAATTCGGCCCTTAACATCATCATTGCTCCTGAAACGTAACTCACTAGACTTTCTTTGTTTGGATCTATTCCTGCAGAGTGAAGTCTAATAACGCCGCCGTCGTCTTCTATGAATCTACCCGTATCTATCTTTCCCTTGTCAGTCCTGAACTTACCTTGTATAGCACCAAGTTTTGAATCAGACTCCATAAGTTCCACTAACTTTTTCATGGAATCCGGATAAGGCAAAGCATCTGGATTTACCAAGAAAAAGTATTTCGATTCAGGGGGAAGCATACTTAAAGGCTATGTTATTTCCTCCACCAAAAAAGGTATTTGTATCAGATCTAATTATCTTAAAACGAGAATCATTTATATTCTCGTCCAAGAACTCAAACGTGTGATCACTGGAACCGTTATCTACCATAATTACCTCATAGTCAGGGTAATCCAATTGAGATAATGCCTTAATGTTTTCTTTAGCTAGATCTTTTGCTTTCATTGAGTTGAAATGGACTACAAAGACTGATACTTTAGGATACACAGTAATACATCCCTTTTCTTATATAAAAGCTTATTTATATTTTATATATTAATCTTAATCCAATTATAGATTAAATATAGCTGAAAAATAACTTGACAAAACTTTACAAAGGAGATAAATGTAAGGTCAAAAAACAGTAATTAATGTAATCCCATTTCAGTTACTGCTTTAGAATTCCTCTTACTCTTGTTATCGAAAACTTCAAGTACGCTTTTCTTAATTTTTTCTGCCTCCTCTAAATGTTTTTCATATTCTTCAATTCTCTTTGCAAGAAGTTTACCCTTCTCAGTAGTTTGAAATCCCTTATTTGCTGTTTCTGAAATTAGCCCTCTTTTTATTAATTCATTTAAATAATAGGAGATAGTTTTGTGGTTTAAGTTTACTGCATACATTAGGGCAGTCTTTTGTATTTCGTTTGTTGCTGAACTAAGTATAGACCTTATTATGGCTATCTTATTTCTCCTAGTTCTTCTTTTCATGTGAATCTCTAACGTAAAAGATACATATAAATATTTTCCTAGGTTAGGTCTTTTAGATTCTATAGTTATATTGCTTAATATCTATATTATAAATATAGCTAATTTATACTTCCAACTATCTAGGAATATGCATTAAATACCGTCCTTATTTTATTTTTAAAACTTTATTAATCAAAGCAAACGAATATAAAGATAATAAAAAAGAAAATAACTTGAATATTTTAGATATGATGGAACAAGTTTGGAATTCCTATTCCAATGAATGACAGGATAAAAGCAACAATTATAAATATAATCACTGATATTATGACAATTCCCAGAGCACCCAACCATCCAACATCGAAAACCAGTTTGAAGACTAGTAAAAGACCTATGAAGGCTAATATAATGCCGATGAGCGAAGCTAGAGGACCAATAAATACTGCTAATCCTATAGTAAATATAGCAAATACTGTAGCAAATACTATAATTCCAACCAATGTAGCTACCATTGCCTTAATAAAGCTATCTTGATTTGAGAAAAATTTTGCAGCGAGCCAAACAGGAATGGAATCAATTATCCATGCTATCAAAAAAGTTATAATAGCTCCTACTAAACCACCAAAAACAAAGCTTACCATAATTATAAATAGTTGAAAGTACTTAATAAAGCTAATCAAATGAATAAATTTAGTTTAAATTTACATTAGATATTATTATGCTAAAATATAAAGTATTTTATTAAGTGAAAGATAAAACTGAATTATAATGAACGAGTCTTTTTATATGAAATACGTGATTGCAAGAATAAAATTATGCGTTAGAAATAGAATTGATTTTAATTATCTTAAAACGGAGAAAAACTCTAAGATGCTATAAAATTTTATAATTGAATAGAATATTTAGTAATTTAGTTACATATTGAACTATAAAATCAACATACGCAAAAAATAAGACGCATAAAATTTGTCCTTCTTACTTTCATACTTATTTAGGCTTTCGTTCTAATAGTCTTTCGTTCTAATAGTAAAGTTAGCCTTTTTGGTATATTGGGACGTCCAAGGTACTGAATATTAGAGATTGTAGAGAAAGAAGGTGAGTTAATAGAAGTGCTGAGAGAAAAGCATGAAAATAAATCTCATTTAAGCTAGAGATGATAATCTTTAATTTAACTTTCCTCTGTATACATAGCATTTAATGTATTCTTATTGTATCGGATGGACTAATTTATCTTAAAAAACAAACTGCTAAAAAAACCAGACCTATCTTATAAGATTATTCATAGTATAAACTTATTAATAGTACAAAGGTGGTGAAATCCTCTATATAAGTTTAGTTGAACTTATGAAAGACAAAGATTTAAATAGAGAAATAAATGAGTAATAGATAAACTAATACTAAATAAAATTTCTGTATTTAAGATCACTTAGATAAAGTTTATTGTTTAAAATTATTAGAGATTATGGCTTAAAGTAATAAATAAAAAAATTAAAAGATATTTTCTATACAAAATCTATAAATATAATAACTTTTATTTAATTAATTTTTTTAAATTATATATTAACTTGTTTGCAGCAAATGTAGGTGAGTGCTTCTCTTTAACCAATTTCATGTTTTCCTGAAAATTCATGCTCTCTCCATTCTTTAGAATTTCTTCAATAGCATTTGTAAATTCCTCTTCTTTTTCGGCATGAATGTAGTTAATTTTGTCTATACCCTCAACGGCCTTATGTGTGGCTATGATGGGTTTTCCAGATGCCATATATTCCAAAGTCTTTAATTTAACTCCTCCTCCTCTCTTGATGGGTGCAATACAAATATCTGCCGCTTTAATGTAAGCAATAGTTGACTCTACATAACCTGTTGAATAAATTGGAGGACTTGTAGGAGGAGGAGAAGGTCCAACTAAGTAAAAATTAATGTTCCCTTTCCCTTTTTCTTTAAGTATCTCTGAAATTCTCAAAATAGATAGAGCGGCCTCCCTATTGGGAGGATATCCCATTCCCCCTACGAAAACTACTGCAGGTCTCTTGAGCTCTACTGGCTTAACTGTCTGGAACGCGTCAATGTCAATGATGTCTTGGCAGAATCTCAGCGAAATTCTTTGACAGAAGTTCTCTTTCAATTTCGGAAGTGAACGAGAAGTTCTGTCACAGAATTTCGCTTAGATCCTGTCAAAGATCAGTGACATTAATTTTTTCCAGAAAATGAAAGCCCCGTGTCCTGCCTAGATTCAACTGAATGTAAATGCAAAACACATGGTGATGAAGAAAGTTTAGAGCCTAAAATTGAAGGGATTATAGGCCATGCAGTTTCAGATATCACCGCGTCATATTTGTTCCCCTTGATTTTAGAAATGAAGGAGGGTGACATCTCTCTTAACCATAACATTTTCTTTCCTCTCTCATCTACCCTTCTAGTAGAATAAGGAATTATCTCGGCGTCAAAACTCATTTTCTTTAGTTCTCTAGTAAGTAAGAACACTTGCTCATGTATTCCTCCTCTCTGCGGATAAATACTCTCCATCATTACGAAAGCTAGTTTCACACATGGAAACTATTTTCCTATTTTTTAAAATTTCTTTCTAGTTGCATAGACGTCAAATAGAAATAATTAAATATTAAGAAGTTACTAATACAGTAGTGTCCTCAATTGGAAGTTACGGTTGCCATACCAACGCATAAAAATGATGGGAAAACTATATTCTTCACTTTGCAAGCTTTGTCGAAGCAGACCTTTTCAGATTTCTCATTACTGATGGCTTATAAACCTAGTGAAAACGATCATACACTCGACGTAGTAGAAAAGTTCACCAAGGAACTTGACATAAAAGTGCTTATTCAAAGTGAAGGATATCTGGATGAGGCAATGAACTCAATATATTCAGCTTCGAAGGGTGATATTTTAATCACTACGGACGATGATTCAGTTCCATCATTAAATTGGGTCGAAGCTCACGTAAATGCCCATGAAAAGCACTATGATTCAGGAGTGTTAGGACCTTTTTCAGGACTTGTCAGGCCTTCATCTTTCTTAAGAAGTATTTATGGAGATATCTTTGAGATTCCCTTAGAGAGTGACATGCGAACTTTCAATAACTACTTTTCGAAGACAGGTCTATTAGTTAGGAATCATTCCTTACCTCGAGAAAACTACAAGGTGAAGACATTCAATCCAATAGGTGTAAATATGAGTGTAAAAAGGGAGGTCTACTCTGACTTCAGGCTTCTTCCAATGACAATTAGGGGAATAAATAACGAACCTTACCTTTGTCTTCACGCTTATGAAAAGGGACTTCCGTGTGCATTGATTAATGATAATTTATCAGTAGAGCATTTCGATCGTGATTCAATGAGCCGTCCTAAAACATTGAACGGCGTTATAGAAAGGTTTGCGGAAGCTTCTCTTTCTATTTATTATCTAGCTAAGAAAGGTTATACTCTAGACTTGAGAAGATTAAAAATGGATTTATTCTTCAAGTCAATTCCATGGAGACTCAGGAACAATCCCTTAACGAAAGCACAGCTACAAGGGATTATGACCGGAATAAAAATATCCCTTTATGCTTTGAAGGAGAATAAGGATGAGGTCTGGATAAGAAATACTTTGAAACAGATTCAGGGCGGAAAACTGGATCCAATAGAAATAGCGGGTAATTTTAATGCCTAAGGTCTCCAGAAGGGTATTTATAGGACTATTAGCATCAAGCGCAGTAGCCTCAGCTGGTTTAATATTAGATCTAGATAAGAGAGGAACTCAGAAACAAGAAGCTATAACTACGGGTGAGTCGAGCGGTAATACAACCACAGTGACTACAACTAAAAACGGCTCGACCTCCGTTAGTGGTGTTTCTACTTCTGTCAAGACGTTAGGAGCCATTCCAATAGTCAAGCTTATAGGCATTTCTACCTTTCAAGCTATATCTTCAAGTGGAGACGTGATATTCTCGGGCTCATGTTCTGAAGGAAGTGGAACTTGCGGAATTTACGAAGCCATGACATATGTTAAGGATAACTATGGCATAGGTAGAGTGGAGCTATTGGGTAGTTTCTATCCTGTTGGATCACCTTCTCCAGTTCAAGGAGTTCAGCTTCACGGCGATGCAACGATCTATCTATCTCCAACTAGCCTACCTTTCGTGCTTTCCTCTCAGAGGGCGGGTTCCATTAAACTCCTATGGTATCAGGACGTTGGAATAGTTAACACGTTGTTGTCAAAAACTCCTTCATTCTCCCTTTCTCCCTACGTATATTTCCCCAGCATGGCAAGTTCCCTCTTCTTCGCCAACGGAAACCAATCCCTAGGTACTCCTTCCTCTTTCACTGTAGCAGCTTGGGTAAACGGAGGTCAAAATAACAATGCTGGATACGTTGTAACCTACGGTTCTCTCAACGCTGGCATCTCCTGGACAATTCAATATGGATATGGCTACGTAATCTTTAATACACCATATAAAACAGTTCAATATAGTTATGACTCCTCTCCTTTTCACGTCGCAGTTACATATGATAACGGTGTTGCGAACATGTACGTAAACGGCGATCCAGTAACTTCATCATCGTGTACCATATCTTACGTAAATCCATCTTACCTTTGGATAAGTAACTTCCCAGCTAAAAACCAGCAATCAGGAATCTCCCCTACATCAGCATTTCCAACCATAGAAAACGTCCAGTTCTACAATAAGGCTCTTTCCCCATCTCAAGTTAAGGCGATATCATCTCCTACAGCAGATCCCGTCGACCCATCAATCTCATTCTGGGGACTATATCGTTACATCTTCTACGTAGGCGACCTTATTACTGGGATCGGATTTCAGAGGATGGGAGGACCCCTAGAGGGAGGTGTATTCTAAATGATAATTATATCAGATCATATGGATCCCGACGTTGACTTTTACGTTCCGCCTGGCTCAGACGCCACTGAGGCTTTGAGTGAAGCTTTACAGCTTGGAAACGTTTACGGAGTGGCCCACATAGTGGTTAGAGGGCGTCTTTATCTGTACGCTAATGGTAATACCTTGTTTACACTAGAGCAGACAAAGCATTATGTTTTTGAAGGAGACGGGTTAGGTGAGATATATTACGTTAATCCAAATAACGTTCAGAACCCAGGTCCAGTCTTTTCTGTAGGATCAATTACATCAACCCAAATGAAGTATATAGGTGACGTCGCTCCAGTAATAGATCCACAGTTCGCAGCTTATTCAACTGGAGGGTGGATGATCGCATTTAAGAGTCTAAGGCTTGTGAATCAGACCTCTCAGAGATGGTTCATCATAACGGGTTTTGCTGGAATGCACTCCTTAATGATGTACTTTGATAGTGTAGAATTTCTTGCAAGTATCTGGATAAATGAAACTACTGAGGTAGTTGTTTACAATTGTTATGTTAATGGCAACGAACTTCTTTTTGATTCTCAGTCCAGGGAACTAGTGGTATTTGGTTCTAGATTTGAACAGAATGGTGTCCTTGCCATGTCAGCTAGAGGTTGGTCGGTAGTGGGATGTGTTTTCATAGGAAAGAATTCGTATCTTAATCCTGGAAACGATGGTAATGACGGATCGGTAGTAGGTTGTGTGTTCGATGGTGCTACTCTAATTACACAAGGAGCAGCTAACTTAAAGGTTGTAGCTTGTCAGTTTCAGAACGTCACCTTTAGTGGTTATCAAGGTTCTGCGCAGATTACCTTAGGGTGGAACTACGTTATTGTGGGCTGTTCATTTATACAATATCCCTTGTCTATAACCAATGTATACAACGGTCATACAGTGGTTGTAGCAATGAATAACTTCGATTATGGTTCTAATCTTGTAATAGGTGTCTGTGACGACGGTTATTTGGATTCTCTTATCATAATGGGAAACATCTTTACCTCTCAGAATTAAAACTCGTCGCTTATTTTCATAACTGGAGACCCTCAATACCAAGGATCAAGCAATACCATAAACTTTACAGGGCAGATCAACATGTTGCAAATAGCCTTCAATACGTTTACAAATTCCTCAAACAAAGAGGGTGTTACAATAGGAATATATGCTACATCAAACCAGAGACTTCATGCGCAAGCTTACATAAACATGGGAATATCTGCAAAATACGTCTACGTTTCATTCAATTACTTTAAGAATAATGAGGGCTTACATAATAACGGTAGCGGCCAGCCTCTGGGCGTTATGTCTATACAGCAGTTGGGTTCTTCCATGCCCACTGTCAACTATCTCATGTTCTACTTTAACGTAAATGAAGGCAATCCTATGTATATACCTTCATCGCAGAGCTATACGTCCCAGTTTAATATAGGAATGTAGCAATCTTTTTTAATGATTTTCTATCAAAACAAGGTGTAAGAAAATGAGAGTTACTATACACTACGACGACGGAAAGGAAGAGGAAATAGAACTGCAGAAACAGGAGGTTATAAGAACAGAGGATGGAAACGTAGCACACTTCAAATATGTTAAGATAAGCAAGGAAGCTAGTGTTTTAGTTCATATTTATCTTCCTACAAGTGAAAGTCCTACCACTAAGCCCGTGGACGTTTCTAGAGAAGTGGAGGAAAAGAAAATATCGATTTCGAGGTATAATAACGTAGCAGATGACTTAATAAGTAGGGCAAGGATGTTCAGACCTCCAAGCGAGACATGTGTCTATTGTGGTGATATTGCAAGCAACACTTTTAACGGGAAGAAGGTTTGTTCCTCGTGTTTCTCACAGTTAAGTAAACATGGTGAAAGGTCTGAGGAATTTAATAAATACTTAAGAAATAAGACAATACATAGATGGAACTCCTGAGCTAAGCAAGTTCTATATGAAGGAAGCATAGCTTTTTTGATCCATTCATTTTTGGTTACTTTCTATTATTGTAATCTACAGTTCTTATGATAGCTAAATTAAAAGTAAGGATTTATTAGTATATGTAAGTAAATCTATCTTTTTTATACAACTTTATTATATTAATCTATCAGATATCTCTATAGTTGTAGCGTTATTTGCTATTAATTTACAGAAATATTCCCTGTCTTGATCCGTGCACTCGCCTCTTATAGGCTTCCTGTTAGACTTCATTTCCTGCTGGACTTCGTTGTATTTTTCCTGAGGTACTATAGTGGTGATTACTTTAGCTCCGTTCTTAAAGGCTAACATTCCCATTACCATGCTAATTGCCTTTCTTCCTCCGGTAATATCAACATAATCCCCAGCGTTAACTTTATCGCTCGCTATTTTCATCAGTTGTATTAAATCTTCCTCAGATGTAATGTCGTCAAATGGAAGCCTTATTTCTTCGATATAAACGTCTTGATACTTTAATTTTATACAACACGAGAACATCGATAGAAGATAATCGTAGGCTTTCTTAACATTAGGATTTCCAGTCGTAATAATTACTATATCAGTAACTAAATCTCCCTTTTTTCTCAGATATTCGAATGTCTCTAGTACACCTCCAGGGGATGTACCTAAGGTCGCAATTAACTTCATAGCAATAATTAAAAATGGTAGTATTTAAGCGCTTTTCATTTCTATGTAAGGTTTAATGCTATACATGGATTCACTAAATTGTAGTAGAGGTGGAAAATTAAATATATAAGAGAGATACTTACGAAATTGTATTTTAGTTATATTAGAAACACAGTTTTAGTAAACTATTTCCACTCTCTGACGGGGTTTCTGTTGTGAAAAGAGGAAAAAGATATTTTATACAATATCACTCTGGTTTCATAAATTTCTAGTTAAAAATGTAAGTAAAAATAAGTTGCTGTTAAATGTATTATACTTACTGAAAGAATTTAAAAAATAATAAAATACATATAAGATTCTATGTTTTCACTTTTGTAATAATTTTTATATATGTTTGTATGTTTGCTTCAATTATAGCCCAGTCTTAGCCTCGTTAATTTCTTCTAAACTCTTTCCTATAGTGTTTGGTAATATTATTATTAAGCTCAATCCTAGAATTACCATAGGAATCTGGAAACCTATCCAAATTGGTATAGCTCCTACTGTGCTGATTAGACTCAGGATTATTGCGGTTGAGATTGCTGCACCTAGGTGTGCGAAACCATCTATGAAGGCGAACGCGGTTCCCCTCGCATACGTAGGAACGTTTTCAGTTCCGTTCAAATAGTTCAGTTGATTACTCCAGCCTACTCCTATTAAATTAGCCAACACGAATCCTGCAGCCATTAGATCCAGATTTGCTGACGTCGCTCCAATAACAGCTATTGCGACTCCTAAAACCATACCCACGAAGTAAGAGAACGTTACAAGTATTGATCTCCTTACCTTTTCTACCACGTATCTTAAGACTATGGCTCCCAAGAAGGTTGCAACGCCTGCATCTCCGTAAAGTAAGGTTACTTGGTTTGCCGATGATGACAAAGAACTAACGCTGCCAGTCCACAACAGAAATTCCGTCAGGTAAGGATACTCCCCAAAGTAGAAGAAGAAAACAGCGAGCATTATCAGTATTACCCTAATTCTGTACTTAGGATTTTTAAACACGTAGAATGGATCCACCTTTCTCTCTTCGAATTGAAGGGGAACTGGTTCAGGTAATCGCTTCATCCCAGTCTTTTCCATTGCCTTCTTCTCCATTTCAGACACAACTCTTTCGGCCTCTTGTACCTTTCCCTGAAGGGCAAGCATCCTGACTGTCTCAGACGCATGACCTCTTATTGCAAGGGTTATGAAAGCTAAAGTTGCTCCTAGCATGAAAATTATCCTCCATCCTATTGCAGGATTTGCCACATCTATGTAAGATGCCATGAATGGTCCTAGACCTAGTCCAGCCCACCCAGCAATGTAAACTAAGTTGAAGTACTTAGCTCTGTTTTTAGCCGGAACCATTTCAACTATGTATGTAGGAACAAGTATCAGATCTCCTCCAATTCCCATGCCGGTTATGAATCTAAATAGCACGAACATGGGATAATTAACCGAAAGCGCGTTACCTAAGCTTCCTACCGCAGTCAAAAGTGCAGTTACCATCAGCATAGGTTTTCTGCCTACTTTGTCGCCTAAGTAACCCAGCAGAAGTGCACCTGGGATATAACCAAACAATCCCATGGAAACTACTGTTGACGCTTCAGCGGATGTTAAGCCGGTGTACTTCAACGACGTGGAAGAGAATGCTATTCCTAACATCTATAACATCATATAGAGCTATAAAGTATCCAAACGCTAGGGCCAACACTATAGAAATTGGTAAAATCATAACAGGGAGTCGGTCTACCCTAGCGGTTAACGTTGATACGATTTTCTTTGAGGTGTAGTCCTTGTCCATGAGAATTAAGAATCACATTTAACGTAAAAGATTATTTTCATAAAAGTTGGGAGAATGTTAAAATAATAATACCTGAGCCATACATTATATTTAAATCGTGATACTTGTTCCCTCTTCTCACAGTTAATTTACTCCTAAGACCTTTCTATAGAGTTTCATGTTTAAACATGATAATAAACATATAGTACTAAAGGAAAATCCTAAAATATAAAAAGAAAGGGAAAACATGAGAAAAAAAAGGCGAGTACTTATTGTGGAAAGGTTACGTTTAATGATGTTCCGGCTGCTTCTCTTATAGTGCTCTCTATTACGTTAACTCCCTGCCAGATGTTGGGGAACATTTTATGGTCGTATATATGCTCCATTATGTACTGTCCGTTAGCTTCCTTCAATGGAAGTATATTATATAGAGGACCGTATGCCATATAAGTTCCGTTAGGTCCGGTTATTATTAATACAGTAACTATGTGAGTCTTTAAGATAGCTAAAGGTTCGTGAGTTCCATTAAACATAGCGTCCAGTTGATAGTGCATTACCAATTGAGCTAATGGAGTTGGCAGGAAATGCTCTGTTTCATTTGCTCCCACTGGAATTAAGTCTCCCTGAGGAATTGGTTCACAGTTAGCAGTTTCATTCATCCACTTGTTGTATAAATAAATATAGTAGAAGTGGACTGGCTCATCAGGTTCATAGGGTTGGTACTCAGTGAATATGAGTCCGGTCGTGTTAGGGAACGGTCTATAAGGATTAGACGTTCCGAAGGTGTAATTCAGTTGTCCAAACCCAGACATGATAATGTAAAGAGGCCATCCATCAGATAATGCGACGTGGCACCCAGTCCACCCTACTAAATACACGTCAACTTGTCCTGGTGGGGCAAAGTCCTCAGAGGATGCGTAGAAGAACTTTCCTGAAGGTACTGTGGCATACATCGGCGGAACTTGATTGTTTGCTACTGTAACAGATGCTGCAGGATAAGTCGTTGAAGAGTTTGACGCTCCAGAGTACGCAGCAAAAAACTCTGGAACCACTGCTCCTGCGATTAGGATAGTTAATACTCCGAGCAGGACAAACTTTTCCCTTCCTTTCAAACTTATCATTTTTTATCTGACTAAAAAAAGAATGTTTTCTTTATTTAAGCTTTACGTAAATAAGTTAAAAAGGTAAAGTTTTTTTATATCTTATAAACTTCCCCTTCTAGAGATACAAAAATGGATAAAAGAATTGCAACAGTCCTAATAGTGGGCTTAGTTATAGGCCTGCTAATTGGGGGCACGGTTGGTTTCTTTTTTAGTCATTCGAGTCCATCTTCAGAGATAACGTCGTCCAGTGAGTACTCAAGTAGCGAAAGTCAAGTGACTCCTACTACTCTGCATCAACAAGAGAATGAAACATTTAATGTTTATATGGACGGGATTCTCTTCACAGATTACTTATATCCTTCAAATATTCCCTCTTCGTCTGATCCGTCGTCTTTTAACATGTACGGTATGACTTCCAACAGAGATCCTGTAATTTCAGGTAACCTTAACGTATCCTGGTTAACTCCGCTCATGGGTAACTTCGAGCAAAATATGACCTTATGGAACGAGATTAATCAGAAGCTTGGAAAATCGTTTGGAGCAGCTTATAGGCAAGCAACGGGTATAGCTGTAGGTCCGACAGAGGCAAATAACATTGTTTATGTATCCAGCGATGCTGGTTGGGTATACGGAGTAAATGAGTTTACTGGAAAGATAATTTTCATGTTGTACACCCCTGGAACGCTAAGTATGTGGGAACCAGTTGTCTATAACGGCATAGGAATTGTAGGATTAGGCAGCGCAATGTTTGACTATCAACAAGGCGCTCTTAACGGATTTGGAGGAGGACATAGAGGACAATACACAGGAATAAATGGTCTGCTTGCTTTCAACGCAACTACTGGGAAACCACTGTGGTTAGATCTAACAAGATCTCAAGCTATGCCTACGGGAGTAGTAGAAAATGGAACTGTATATTGGGACGATGGCGACGGAGTTATTCATGCAACAAACGTAACTAACGGTAAAACTCTCTGGACGTATGAATACGATGGAAGCGGTAATATGGCATCTCTAGACTACTATCACGGTATAGTTATAGCAGGGTTTTCGCAAGCTTACCCAACTAACGTTTCCGCTTTGGTGGGAGTTTATGCATCTAACGGCAGTTTGGCTTGGATGATTAAGTTACCATACGCTACAACCTCAGCCGTAGGAGATGCAGTAATGGCCGTCTATAACGGTTATCTAGTTGACGGATTCTTAGGTTTTGCCAAGGGGAGTATGCCCCTATTAAAGGATATTAATTCAAGACAAGTCCTCCTTGTAGCTAATGCAACAACTGGTAAGATAATTTGGATAGAGAACGTCACTAACGGAACTGTTCATCCTGGCGATACAAACAACGGTTATAACCCAGAGATAGTTAACGGCGTCATTTATGAACCTACAATAGAAGGAAAAGTGATAGCATATAACTTAACTACTGGAAACATACTATGGGAATCTCCGAAGCTATCAAACGGAGTTCTACAAGCTGCACCTACGTATTACAACGGTTACTTATTGGTACCAGCAGGAACTTCAATTGCAGTGCTTAATTCTACAAATGGGAACGTGATAAACGTATTCCATACACAGTTCATAATGAGACAGCAGATGATGGTAGTAGGTAACACTGTAATAGAGGCTAGCGGAACTAACTACTTGTTCGCAGTTCCGTTCTATAATTTGTTACACGATTCCTCTATCTCTGACATAGGAATGTCTTAATTTAAATGAAAAAGATATTTTTATTTTTCCATCTATATAGAGAAAAAGAAGAAAAATGTATATATGAAGGTATATTTACTAAAAAATATTTTAAGTATACCTTATTTTTTACCTATATCTCGAGGTTTATATAAAATATTTATCAAGCTTTACAGAGAAGGGGGTTAAGGGGGCGGAAAGCCTCGCCTTTTAAGGCGGGGATGAATAGCCCCCTTATATTTAAATATTTCTTTGTCAAAAATCTTTTACTGACGCTAACGATGCTCCTCCCCAGCTCGATTGAGGGCTTAATGGGACTGTGGGAGGAGCAACCATCATCTTCCTTTTCCTTACAAGGGACTAGAGCTCAGCAATGAAAGTCCCCTACCCACTCTGTCCAAATGGGAGTGGTTCTCTGAGCCACTCGACTGCCCACCAAATGAGAGATGTAATCCCGAATCGATGGTGGGAACTATGAACCCTCTGGAGGGGAACCCTCGCCCTTCCAGGGCGGGGAGGAAGTCAGTATAAAGCAAAAGCTACATTGTCTTCTTGTAAGAAAAATGGGCGTATCAACATTTTTCTCTCTAAAAATCATGGCAATATTTTAAGTAATATAAATTAATCACGGGATCTGATATCCCTTTTAGCTAAAAGACTTTAAGCTTATCAAAGAGAAGACTTAAAACCACATAAAATATATACCCACGAAAATTCATGGGAGAAAATTCAGTTTTCACGCGTGAATCTTCCGGTCTCATAAAGGACGTAAATGGTATAGATGCAGTTATGCTAAATCTTGGAAATATGTCAGCTGGGGTTGCACTATACATCAGCATAAGCCCTTTTATTCCTCAAGGAGGAATCATTTGGATTGCAGCAATTATAGGTTTGATCCTAACTCTACCTCAAGCTTACATTTACAGCTATCTTAGTGGTAAGATCGCTAGAACGGGTGGAGACTACGTTTGGATTTCCAGAACCTTTAACGGTTTTTTGGGAACTACAATGGCATTTGCTCTTATGATTGAATCTACGGCATACTTCGCTCTTATAGCCTTCTTTTTCTCTCAGGCAATAGGTTCAGTTCTAAGCACTATAGGAAGGATGGATGGAATAACTTCTCTGGTATCGATATCAAATACACTTAGCGCGCCTGTGTATTCTTACTTGTTAGGTGCAATGATATTTGGAATAGCGATAGGCTTCAACATACTGAAGGCAAAGTGGGGTTATGCTTTAGTGACAGTAAGTGGTTTGATAGCAATGGCAGCTACAATAATAGCAATGGTTGTTTTAGCTATGAATTTAGGAGACTTTCATACTGCAATATCTAAGTTCATCTCAGTTGAGGGAATTACTCCTCCTTCAAACTATGCATCCTCTGTGGCTCCGTTTAGCTTAGTTGCTACAATTGGAATTCTTCCCATCATTGCAATATTCACATATCCATGGATGCAGGCAACTCCTGCTGTCGCCGCCGAAGTGAAAAAGGTGAAGTTTGTAAAGTACGGAGTCTTCGTTCCTCTCTTAATAACTGGTGCTCTAGTGACTCTAGGCTTCTTCTTGATGTACCAAGCTGGAGGATACGCATTCACAAATTATGAGTTCATAAATAACGGATTCACCTATACCTTCTGGACCGTAGCTATAGGGCTCACAAACAATTTACCGCTTCAGCTTTTCATGGGAATAGGCTTGTTAATGTGGGAGTTCTCAATTCTAGCTTACGGTGTAGTTGTCTTCGCCAGATACATATTTGCAATGGCCTTCGATAGAGTGTTCCCAGAGATATTTACAAGGTTAAACAAAGGAGGATCTCCGGTTTATACTCATGCTTTTGATCTTGCTCTCACCCTGGGATTATTAGTGTTCCCCGTAGTTTCAATATCAGGCGCTACTTCGCTTTATGGTGCAATAGTAATTGGAATGGTATATTTTATGGTGGTAAGTATAGCTGCACTCCTATACGGTTCTAAGAATAAAGCCCCAGCTCTGATAGTTGCTTCCGTTATTGAAATTGCTTACTTCCTGTTCTTAACATATGAAGCAGTAACGAATCCAACATTTAGCTTCGTAAATTCCAATGGAACTCCAAATCCCATTACCTTAGCTTTCGTAATCCTTTCCTTCGTAATAGGAGCATTGATATTTCTTGCATCTAAGTTCTATAATAAGAAAAGAGGAGTCGATATAGACTTAGCATATAAGGAAATACCTCCAGAGTGACCTCTAATTTTTTTAAGAATTAAGAGAAAACATAAAAGAAAATAACTTAAAGATAATATAAATTTATATTTAAATTTTCTATTTTTTAGACCAGTTTAATATTTTATCTCCTAGGATCATGGCAGATATAGTTACCATAGGAACTCCTATTCCAGGCTGGGTGTATTGACCAACATAGAACAAATTAGATAGTTTTCTGTTTTTCATAGGAAGTCTAAACGGACCTGTCTGATCTAAAGTATGAGATAATCCGAAGGCAGACCCCTTATATGCGTTATAATCCTCTTCGAAGTTCACGGCTCTATATACCTTTTCGTATTTTATATGGAAGCTACTTCTAGTCTTTGCTTTGAAATCATCAATTACTTTCCTGACATAATCTTGATAATTTGGAAGTAAAAGTCCAGGAGAAACTGGTATAAGAAATACCAAGTCCTTTCCCTTCAAAGAGCTGTCAGTAGCTTTCCTATAACTTACGTAGTAAGACATATTTTCAGGGTCAGGTTCATTTCCCTTAGAAATTGAATCAAAGTGTAATTTCCAATTTCCGTTGATGAAGATTCCGTGATGTGGAGCATTAACTTCTCCTTCAACTCCAACATAAGCTAAGACTGCAGATGGAGAAAGTTTTCTTCTCTCCCAGTAGGATTCTCCCCTCATTGTGTATTCCATAGGGAGCAGAGTATCAGCGTAATGATAATCCATGTTAAATATGAACACGTCTCCTCTTTCCACGTCTTCACCTGATCTAACAGAAATGACCTTATCGTTATCTACGTCTATCTTATCTACCTCATGATTGAACTTGAATTGAACTCCAGACTTCTTACAAGCTTCAAATAGTTTAGTTACGTATCCTGCAAATCCTCCTTTGGGGTAGTAAACTCCCTTTCCGTATATTGCATAATTTACCATTGCATAAACTGCTGGGGTGTTGAAAGGAGAACCGCCAAGAAAAACTGAGGAGAAACCTAAAGCCTTCAATAGAAAATCGTCGGAGAAATATCTCCTGTTAAATGAATCTAAGCTGGTAAATATTGGAAACCTCTTTAAGTTGCTTATTATTGCTGGATCGAGGAAATCCGAAAATTTCATCTCTTTAAATAGGAATTTCTCCATAGCCAGAGAATACATGAATTGAGTGTCTTCCAAGTAGCTTTCAAAGTCCTTAAACTGAGAAAGGTCATGATTAAATTCCTCGCTTCTCTCTAGAATGTTTAACTTCCCCGTATATAAGGAAAATAAAGGGTTAACTTTCATTATTTGAGGAGGTTCTTCTCCTACCTCATGGAAGAATTTTTCGAAGACTTCAGCCATCAAGTACCATGATGGTCCCATGTCAAATGAGAATTCCTCATGTGAGAAGCTTCTAGCCCTTCCACCTGGCTGATCCAACTTTTCTATTATAGTTACTTCCTCTCCCTTCTTTCTTAAATAAAGTGCAGTTGAAAGTCCCCCTATTCCAGCTCCTACTATTACTACTTTCATGCCTTTTGCCTCGCTTCCTCCGGTATCTTATCTATTCCTCTTATTACCAGAAGGAAACCCCAATTTCCTCTCCCATCACGATGATGTACGTCGTGAACAAGTATTAACTCCCTAAAGGGTTGGTGTCTTAAACCCCAAGAACGTAAATGTAAATGTCTGTCGTGTATTATCATATCGTGCACAAAAGCATAAGCAGCACCGTAAGCTGTCATTCCTACAGCTACTGCAAAAGGAAGCGGATTTCCAGTTCTTAACCACTCAACAATCAAGAGTATTGCAATGCCCGCGAAAATTATTCCAAATGCATCGTTCTTTTCAAGTTCAGCTTGTTTCTTTCTATGATGATCCTCGTGTAGGAACCAAAGAGCTCCGTGCATTACATACTTATGAAGAAATCTGGCTAAGAATTCCATTCCGAAGAAGGAGAGGATTCCGATTGCAGTGAGCTCTAACGTTTCTAACATAGGATAAAAGGAGAAAGACGACATAAAAGGTTCTATTAGTTGAATTTTAATTTCCCTTTAAAACAAGTGTTAAGAAAATTTTTTACACAATTACTTTTGCTGGATGTTTAATAAACTCTTAGTTATGAAGGATCAGCTTAACAGCATTTTCAAGAAGGGCAGCATAACTTACTATAACAGCACGTTTCTTTTCCCTCGAGAGATTAGGAGAGATGTGACGAAACTTTATGCTTTCGTTAGGGTTTTTGATGATCTAGTTGACTCCGTTCCGCAAAAGGTTAAAGAATTTTACTCACTCAGAGAATTATATTATAAGGAACTTGATAACGGTTCTAGTGGAGACGTAGTATTATCAAATTTCGTTGAGATGATGAGGAGAAGAGGAATTAAAGAGGAATGGGTTGAGGCATTCTTAAACTCTATGGAGAGTGACTTAAAGAAGAAAGTATACTATACAATAGACGAGACCTTAGGCTACATGTGGGGATCTGCAGAGGTAGTGGGTCTTATGATGATGAAAGTACTTAACTTAAGGGATGAAGCTACATACCACGCTAGAATGTTAGGTAGAGCAATGCAATATCTAAACTTCATTAGAGACGTGAAAGAGGACATGGAAATGGGAAGACAATATTTGCCTGTTAACGAAATGAAGGAATTCAAGGTTTCAAGTCTGCTAGAGTGCAACGAAGCTTTCAAGGAATTCATGAGATTTAACCTCAAAAGGTATTTCTTCTTTCAAAAGGAAGCCGAAAGGGGATATCATATGATACCTAGTAGATATTTGATTGCAGTAAAAACTGCTGGCGATATGTACAAGTGGACCGCAAGGAGGATAATGGCCGATCCTTGTGTGGTCAATAGAATGAAGGTAAAACCTAAAAGGAGAAGAGTGCTAGCTCGAGGTTTATATAATTTCTTGGGTGTACCTATTTGGAATTTAATATCTTTCTACCGCATTTAGCCTACGTCGAAATTGATTCAATGATATTTTTCCCTACCTTGCTAATATCAATCCTTTTCAAGGTCAGAAGATATTATAAGTCATTAGCATTCTCTATAGGGATAGTTGCCCCTCTTTACGTAATATGGGACTTCTTAGCTACTCTTAAGGACTCTTGGAGTTTCAATCCTAAGTGGATCTTAGGTATTCGAATTGTTGATCTTCCCATAGAGGAGGTATTTTTCTTCATTGTTACGCCGTTTGCTACCCTCTTAATATACGATTTTGTAAGAACTAAGATAAGTGACAGGGAAGTGAATTGGATTACAAGAGAATTGATGATATTAATAGCCTTGTTTCTTCTCGCAATAGATGTATTTTTGACGGAGTACTCATATACCTTCATAGTATTGATTTATTTATCATCGTCAATTCTGCTTGTTGAGTTCCTCGATCCTGAAATGTTCAGATCCAGGAACTATTGGATATTCCTTGGATTAACATATATTCCTTTTTTGATCTTTGACTATTTCCTGACGTCATTGCCGGTGGTTGTTTATGGTCCTCATTCAATTCTAGGGGTTAGAATATTCGCAATTCCAATTGAGGATGCAATATACTCCTTTTCAATGATGAATTTCTATACTGTATTTTATAGAAAAGGTGTAAAGGTTTGGAATTCCGCATGATTGAGGACATGTTTTCAAGCAAAGACCCTTCAGTTGTGGAGAAAATATATTCTCTAGATAGGAATTCTATAATAGAGTGGATGAGAAAAAGGGAAACCGCACAAATGAAAGTGTTGCAAACGGGTAACGATGATATAGCTGTGGTGATACCTACGGCTGACGTTGAAAATCAACGCGCCAAGGAATCGATGAGAATATTCTCAGGAGCTAAGATTGTAATGGTTGAAAGTAAAGGGAATTTCTTTAATTACGCTAGGAGCGTTAACAAGGGGTTGTCTATTGCGTTGGAAAGTTCACCTCGTTGGGTCGTGATCTCTAACGATGACGTTCACGGCGTAGACAACTTAAAGAAGTTGAAAGACGAACTTTCAACGTCAAGCAAGGGAATGGTTCTAGCCAAACCTTCTAGATACCACTCCTATAAGGTTTCTTTGATTAAGCTGAAACCCTACTTCCTGAAGGGAATGAACTTCATTGGAAAGTTTATGAAAATACCTCCTGCAGAAGTTTATAGTTACCTTCAGACGAAATACGGTGCAAAGCTGGGAGTTACAACTCTTACTATAATAGACTCAATGATAGGATTAATGAGGAACTTTGCTGGAGAGGTGAAAGATTCATTCGTTAACGGAGGAAGCTTCATGGTTTTGAATAGAAGGGCGATAAACGGTAAAGTTTTCGACGAGACCTTCATAAACGGTTATGAAGACGTTTACCTTTCAATGAAGATGAGAAATGATATGGAAATCGTGAACTTTAGAATAAACGAGGAAAGGGGAGCTAGCCTAGGTTTCGGTAAGTTAAGATTTTATAGATCCTTCGTTAACGAGATATATCTTAACTATCTCCTTTGGGGATAACGGTATAATAGACGAATTAAGGATTTTATTTTATAACCTTTCTAATATAGATAGCAGAAGACGTAAGAAAAATTCTCTACTTGATCTTGATTAACATCATTATAAGATTTGCTCAATCGTTCAAAATATTCTATTACATAAACTTAAAAGTTCGGCTCCTAAATGAAATTATCATGAACAGGACAATCACGCTAGCTATAGTCTCAATAGGAACCCTTATGGCAGCTGTAGATACTACAATAGTGCTGTTAGCGTTACCGTCATTGACAATATCTCTCCATACTGATCTATATCATACTATCTGGGTTTTACTTAGCTATTTGTTAGTGCTTTCTGTTCTGTCTACTCAAGCGGGAAGGATAGGCGATATCTTGGGAAGATCGAGAGTATATAATGCTGGCTTCGTCATTTTCACTTTAGCCTCTCTTATGTGCGGTCTCTCGAATGAAGTTTATGAGTTAATATTGTTTAGGCTGATTCAGGCGGTTGGAGGTGCGTTTCTGACCGCAAATAGCTATGCAATAATAGCAGACAACTTCCCTCCTAATGAGAGGGGAAAAGCTTACGGCATAACTACCGTAGGGTGGAATGTTGGAGCGTTACTTGGCATAGTCCTCGGTGGAGTACTAACTACCTTGGTAGGTTGGCAATATATTTTCTTCATAAACGTTCCAATAGGAATTGTTGCAGTAGTACTGGGAATAAGGAATTTGAAGGATTTGAACAAGGTTAAGACTTCTCTAGATATTCCAGGGACGGTATTGCTTGGGATTTCCTTGACTTTGATTTCCGTTGGGTCTATACTCATTGCCAGTAACGGAGTGAACTTATACGAGACTATCTCAATATTTGCTGGATTATTGATACTTCCCTTCTTCGTGTTAAACGAAATGAGGGTTAAGAGTCCCATCATAAACGTTAATCTATTCAGAGAGAAGTTACTGTCCTTTTCGCTTATGGCAAGCTTTCTGCAAGGAATAGGCGGACTTTCAATTACATTTCTGCTTATAATGTATCTTCAGGGAGTTAGAGGGCTTACACCGTTGGATTCTTCCCTATTCTTAACTCCGGGTTACTTACTAGCGAGCATATTGTCTCCCTTCATGGGAAAAATAGCTGATAGGGGAAATCCAGGGAAGGTAGCTGGAGTAGGTTTAATTTTCATTTTCGCTTCCTTAATGGTGTATTACTTCTTTCTGACGCCCAGTTCACCTTTGTTCTTTATTTTGTTGACAACGGCTATAACTGGGATAGGCTCTTCAATGTTTTGGCCTTCAAACGCTACAGCTATTATGTTCAGTGCGCCGAAGCAATATTATGGTTCAGTTTCAGGCGTATCTAGAACGCTAGGAAGTATTGGCACAACCCTAAGTTACGTCTTAAGCATAACGGTTGCGACTCTGTCCATACCTAGATATGTTGCATTCGAAATATTTCTAGGGACTAATGTATTAAACGGAAAAGTAGATAACGTATTCGTTTCAGGCTTACATGTAGCCTTTCTAGTTTCAGCTATAATTATATTGGCTGCTTCCATATTCTCAGTGCTGGGAGGAAGGACAAAGGAAAAGAGGAGAGAAGAGAAGGTTATGGTGAAACCTTAGATACTAAGACTAAATTTGTTTTTTATAAATTATATCAATTAAATTCTACTAGAATAGTATAAATGTTAACGACTTAGATTTAAACTTGTGAATTTAGTCTAGAAAGAATCTTTTTTATCCTTGAAAGTGTCTGTTGTTCGGTTGAATAATACGTTCAAAGACGACTTTTCTTTTTACTTTGCCATGGTAGATCAAGATATAATTCAATACAGCGAAGTCAAGCATCGATATTCAAAGGACGGCGTACTATTTTTCCTTGAAACTTTTCCCTTTCTAGTTTATACAGAGGATGATATAATACAGTCAATAGAGCTAAAACGAAAGGATTTGAAACAGTTTCTGGGTTCTATAATTAATGTAAATGAAACTAACGTGGACGATCTCATCAAAGAAGCCCTCAAGTGATTTTCCCCTCTTTTCATTCGTCGTGTAGATAACCTTAGTTGTCCCTTAACGTTATAGAGACTATGTTATGTTCTTTTATATCTTAAAAAAAGTCAAGTAATTATAATTCTGGATTATCTTATTACTATTTATATTACTATTCTAGTGATAATTTCATCTATTTCAGCATGAAAAGCTCTTCAAAATGACGATTTTTTAACATAAAATAAGGGGCTTAAAAGTTTTTAATAAACTCTAGATTTTTTCTCTCTTATCTTTCTATGAAATCTAAATACATTTCTTAATGATTATATAGTTTATATAAGAAATATAGATAACGTTTATTATTGAATTTAGTTTAAGGATAACCATGTCTGGCTTTAACGGAATAGAAGGAGACGTAAATGCACCTGGAGAAATACCTATATGGATGGCTGTTCTTTATTTCATAGTTGTAGGGGGAGTTTACGTTGCAGCGTTAGCAACTAAAAAAATGAAATTCAGTACCTTAGATTTAGTGTATATAGGAATAGGCGGAGCTCTCTCTGTAGTTTTGGAATTTTATGTAGGTCCAATATTTTCTAGGGCTATACCTAAGATTCCAGGACTAGATATCTCCTTTGGTTTGCGTCTTTTCATGGTCTCTATATTCGCCGCCATAATCAGAAAGCCGGGGGCTGCTGCAGCAATGTTAGCATTGTTCGATATTCTAGGGGATATATTTCACTACGGGTTTGGAGGCGAGCCAATTTATCTAATATATGAGGCATTTACTTACGGTTTCTTCATAGACCTTGTTACGTTCCTTTCAGGAAATCACCTATTTGGAATAGGAATGAAGAAGATGAGTGCTTCTAAGACACTCTTGGCAGGATTCTTCCCAGCAGCAGCTAGATTTTCCACAGTCACCATATCAGAGGAGGAAGAACAAAAGGACCTCTCTTGGGTTCCTCTAGTAATAGTACAAGCTATAGTAATAGGAATCCTAGTTTCTACAGCAGACCCAATATTTTACGATGGATTTTTTAATCCTTTCTTGTACGGAGGTGTAGTCACTTGGTCAGCTCTGATATTCAAGTTCGTAAGTTACATACCTTGGAACGTAATAACGGTTTTCTTAGCTGGTATAGTTGCTAGAAGGGTGGCTAAGGTTTTAGGTTAATTGGTGACTGAAATGAAAGTAATAGAAGTCAAAGATCTTTCTTTTACTTATTTGAATTCACAACGGCCTGCAATTGAGGTGGACGAGTTCTCAATAGACGAAGGGGAAAGCATACTTATAACTGGAAAATCAGGAGAAGGAAAATCAACTTTCATAAGTTGTTTGAACGGGGTAATACCCCACATGACTAACGGTGAGCTAAAGGGAGAAGTAAGGATTATGGGAATGGAACTTAAGTCCACTCCTATGCATAAACTCTCATCTATTGTTGGAACGGTTCTTCAAGACCCTGAGGCGCAGACAATAAATTACACAGTAGAGGAGGAAGTAGCATTTGGTCCCGAGAACCTAAAATTACCTCCAGAGGAAATAAGAGAAAGAATTAATGAATCCCTAGAAATAACTGGAATATCTTCCCTTAGAAATGAGGTAATTTACAACCTTTCTGGAGGTGAACTACAGAGAACCGTAATAGCTAGTATACTAGCTATGAGACCTAAGATCCTAATATTCGACGAGCCAACCTCCAATATAGATCCAGAAGGAACAAATAGAATTTTTAGTATGATCGAGGAGATGAGAGGCAAGAAGACTATCATCATTGTAGAACACAAGGTTGAGAGAGTGTTAAAGTTCGTAGACAGAGTAATCATGATAGAAAAGGGCAAGATCAAATTTGACGTTAGAAAAGACGAGCTTTTAGATCATGTGGATGAAATGTTGAATAACGGAATTGATATACCAGAACATTTCGTATATGCTAAGAAAATGGGTATAAGGTCAACTGACGTATTCGAAGTAAAGAAGAGACTGATCGAGACTGGAAACCACGTTGGTCCATATGAGAGGGATCCAGTTTCAGGAGAGTTGGTGATGGAAGCTTGGGCAAATGTCGCATCAAAGGAGGGAAGGGAACTTGTAAATGCATCAGTGAAGTTGAGGAAAGGAGAAGTGTATTCCTTGATGGGAATGAACGGTGCTGGAAAGTCTACTTTTCTAAAATCGATCGTAGGTTTCCTAGATAAAGACGTTAAGGTAGAGTCAAAGGTTGTAGTTGATGGAGAAGATCTAAGCAGGACACCCTTACCAAAGAGGGGATTGAAAATAGCTTATTTACCTCAGGAGTTCGACCTATCCCTAATTACGAGTACAGTTTTCAAGGAAATAGCCTTTCCCTTGAAAGTGAAAAAGGTTAAGGACTGGAACTCAAGGGCAAAGGAAATAATGGAGGCTTTCAATTTGACAAAATATGCAAACAAGGATCCTTTAACTCTCAGTATGGGACAGAGGAGGAGAGTAGCGATGGCTTCTTCTGTAGCGTCTGGAGCTAAGATAATATTAATGGATGAGCCTACCTCTGGTCAAGACTTCTTCCACAAAGAACTTCTAGGGAAGGAGATAATGGAGATGAGAAGAAAAGGATACTCGTTCATGATTGTTACCCATGACGCAAGATTTGCATATCGTTATTCAGATAGGATAGGTTTACTTTATAAGGGTAGGATGGTTCTGGAGGGAACGCCTGAGGAAGTTTTCCTTAAGTCGGCAGATTATGGCCTAGATCCTCCATCAGATTATCTTTTAAGGTGCAGACCTTGATAACCTATCATCTCCTGTCTATTCTCTATAGCAATCCGATTACTGATAACATACTTAGTTGGTTCTTTTATCTCTTCGGTATTACGTTTCCAATTTATGCCTTGATAGGCTTGATAGGAATAAAAGGCTTTCTCGCCATAACTAGATATGAGAAGGGAGATTCTTTTCTGTATAGACTAAATCCAGTCACTAAGTTAACATTGGGATTAGTTGTCATGATCATAGCCTCAATAACCATCTGGTGGGTAGGAGCTATTTTGACGGTTATAGGCTTAGGGTTATACCTTACATTAAACAACGGAAAAAGAAAGTTTCTCCTTGGGCTCTATCTAGCATTCTCTTCTATTATAGGAACATCTTGGGGACTTGCTGGATTTACTCCTCCAGACATACTTCATTTAGCCTTTGGTAATTACAATCCAGTTGTAATCTGGGTTTGGCCTTCATATTTCGCAGTTATGGGTTACGTCCACTTCATGACTCTACAAGCAATGGAGTACGCGTTTCAGGTTTCGATGAGGACTACGCCAATATTCATTTATTCGCTGATTCTAGTGATGACCTCAACTCCTTCACAAATAGTGAGGGCTTTGAGCAAGGTAAAAATACCTATAGAAGTAATCTTCTCTCTAGTCATCGCAATGAGAAGTCTACCAAGGATATTTGAGGCCATGGATACATCGGTTAAAATGCAGTTCATAAAGGGGAGAGGATACAACTCTTCTAAGTTTACTATGCCTATATATACCTTAATTGGAGCATTCTACGCTATGGTACCTACCATGATATACCTGCTTAGAGGAGCCAAGTACACTCAAATATCTGCTGACACTAGAGCGTTTAGGGCATACAAGGATAGAACTTATCTTAACGACATAAAGTTCACCGAGTCAGATTACGTTATTATGGGAGTTCTTTTGGCAGGCATAATTCTAGCGTTATTTGCCATAACTATGGGTTACGGAAGAGGAATACCATACGTAGGATATTGAAAAAATTACATTACTATTTCTTTAAATTTTAACCTTAAATGTATTGCTGCTATCAGTATCCCTAAAATAAAGGAAAGGAAAGCTAACGCAGTAGCTTTAATCAAAAAATAACTATTCAAATGAAACGGATCATATAATTCCAGTCCCTGAAATATTAATAAAGCTACACCTAAAGTCATGGTTCCTGCAATTATGGCCTTAGCGAAATTAGTTAGCCTAATAAATTGTAGTCTTTTTCTCCATACTTCTCCAACTCCATAGAACAAAATTATTCCTATAGTAATAAAAGTGTATTTTAGAAAAAGTATTTTAATGAAGTCTTCCCACCATCCAATCAAATTATTAGCTTCAAATAATTGAATAAAAATGAAACTAGTATAGAAAATAGTCCAATCGGCTAGTCTACTGTTCTTAAATGGTCCGTATACTCTAAGCCATGGCATTCCCTTGGACTCCCTTAATCCAATATCAGACGTTCTATTAATTAGTACAATAGGATCTTCTAATAGCCACATGAAACTTTTAGATCGTTTTATATTTCCTTCATAATCTATTTTAAAATTTTTTATAAATCTTCCAAAAGGAAATAATAATTCTATACCCCTATCAGTAGGAGATGTTAAAAGGTCTAGAGCCATATGAAGTAATACACCAAGTCCTAGATATTGATTAAAAAATAAAATTATTCCAGCAAAAAACAGATTATGAAATAAAGCTCGATGTAATTGAAACCTAGAAAATATAGCCCTACTCGTAAAAACATATTCCCTATCTAAGTCTGGTAAGGCTGCACCTATTCCTACTAGTATAGCTAATTCAAGGTTGCCATGAAATAATACAAGTGATATTGCTAAGGCAAACGTTATATGCGTATGCAGATTCATATCTAAGGCGGGAAGTTTACGTTTAAATCTCTTATCGTACTGTATATGAGTAATTAGATCAAAATATTGTTCTTAATAGTTGTATTTCAAGTTTGTTTCATTTTTTTCGCCAGAGACCCCGTCAGTAAGGGCGGGGTAGTTTATCTATTATTAAAGCTAAGATAACTTCTGTAGTAATAATCTCATCCATTTCTTAGCTATACGATAGTCTTCTTCGATTATGCTTTCGTTAAAGGAATGAATGTTTGAACCCACGTTGTCTACTCCGACTCCGTCTGCAATCTCATTGTTATTAAGTATTCTTGCGAAGTACTCCATGGGACCGGTTCCAGGGCTATTTGGTATAACGTTAGGGTCTTGACCATAAGTTTCCCTGGCAGACTCAATTAAAGCTTTGGCTATTCGGCTCTTTATGGAAGTTCTGTAGGGTTTGACCTTTCCCCACACTTTTAACTGAAATCCGTTAGGAAGAATCTTCTTCAGGGAGTCCAATACGACTTCAGGATCTTGATTGGGAACTAGCCTAAAGTCAATCTTAACGAAGGCAGAAGACGGTATAACGGTCTTTGATCCTTCTCCTGTATAACCGCTTTGGATTCCGGCTATATTGCATGTCGGTTCTTCCACCAACTTTCTCATAAAGTCTGAAGGCACTTCTTGAGCTAAAGCTTCTTCCATTCCTTTTTTATCTCCTCTCATGAGCTTAATCTCGTCATCGTTTAACCACTTCACATTATCATAAAATCCTGGAAGTTTAACCTTATTCCCTTCCTTCAAGCTGTTTAGGAACTTGACAAGTTCCCAAGCCGGGTTTCTGGTAATCGGAGCGTACATTGAATGTAGGTCTTTCTCGGTGTTTGAAGTTATCTCTACGTAAAGTAGTCCCTTAACCCCCAACACTATCTCTGGTGCACCGTCAGGTCCTCTACCAGACCCCTCCCACAGGACGAAGTCTGATTTTAGTCTATCCTTATAATCCTTCAGGAATTCCTCCATGTAAGGACTGCCTATTTCTTCAACGCCTTCAAAGAGGAACTTCACATTAACCTTGAGCTCCTTCTCCTTAGCCATTTCAATTATAGTTTGTAATCTAGCCATTAGGCTGCCCTTATCATCAGCAACTCCACGGGCGTAGATTTTACCGTCTTTTTCTGTGGGTTTGAACGGGTCAGTATTCCACTTATTAAGCGGTTCAACCGGTTGAACGTCATAGTGATTGTAAACTAACAAGGTCATGTTGGCTCCTACATTAATTTCACCTACTATGTAAGGATTAATTGCCTTATGTTGTATCAGCTCAGCTTCTATGTTATGATCTTTCATGTAATCCACTAGGTATTTAGCTCCCTCTACTCCCTTACCCTTAGCTGAGGTTGTATCTATAGTTAGGAACTCGTATAGATCTTTATCCATGATTTGATACAATAGATCTGGAAAATAAATTTCCGCGTCTTCACTTTAAGGCGCTAAAACATATATATATAGAATAGATATGGTAAAATGAAAACGTAAATTGTAGAAAGGATTGTAGAAAATAAAAGTATGCTATTTATATTATTTCTATGTTTATTTATATATAGATGTACATTTATATAATTTCTTTTTTTAAATAAACGCAAAATTTTCTTCTTAATCTTATTTAATTGAATTAGATTTTCATATAAGTCGAGTTAGACTTGCCAGAGTCTTAAGTTTGCACAAAAACGATATGCTTTATTTATTTTACTTTGTGATCAGGTCAACCTCAACGTCTACAGAAGATAGGAACTCCCTGACTTTTTCGTGCTTTAAAACGGACAGATCTAATTTTTCCATAGTCTTTTGAGCCTTCTTACTAAGTTCCTCGAATTTGCTCCATATTCCTTTCTCCTTTAGGTATTTCTTGTGAGAAATTAGGAGTCTCAAGTCGTTCATGAAGTCTATTTTATCTAAGTTTTCCTCATATTTCCCTTCCATTATCTTGATCTCGTTTTCAATATTCCTTAACTCCGTTGCATATTTATCCTTTGTAATTCCCCTGATCCTCTGTAGTTCATCCTTTATTAGTTCCCTCTTTGCGTAAAGGAAATTCAACTTCTTCTCTAGTTTTTCGTTCTCCAAAACTACGTCGGCTATCTCCTTGTTCAAATCGTCTTCCTTTATTGAATCTAAGTCAATATTTTTCATATTTCTGCACATTATATAGAAGAGGGATAGGAAAGTTAATTCTGCAACCAACTCAGGTGTTATTGGTACTCCAGTTACTGTTGATGCTGTTGCAACTATGTTCTGTGGTATTCCCATAGAATTATAAATCTCATCTAATATTTCATTATGTCTCTCCATAGTTGATCATCTCTTTCCTCTCAACTCTTTAAATAATACATGTCCTCTGTTTTTACCCTTAACTGTTTTGTAACCTTCATCTTCGAGCCACTTTAACGCTATCGTTTAGCTCTGAGCCTTCCTCTTCAATTAGCTTTTGAACTAAAAACACAACAGTTTAGTATCTTCTCTTGGTTTTTTCCTTTATATTGGTGACTTCGCACTTCCAATTAAATCTAAAGCTATTGAAACGGAAGAAAGGAAAAGGGAAATTATAAAGATAGGAAGAAATTAAAAAAGGAAAAAATTTAGATAAAAGCCTGAAAATTTCTCGTCTTTTCCCTTACACCACGATCTGTAATTTTCCTAAGCTTTCTTTGTAAAAGGTATAGAAGTCCTTAGTAGCAGATATTAAGTGCCATCTATCCTTCTCGTCCAGGAGAGACTCCAATGATGGACCAATCTTGCTTCCAACTACGACGGGTTCGCTTATGTGAACTATCTCATCTTCGAAGTAATGGGGGAAAGCTATTGACATAACCTTATTCTCATTAAGTACAATACTTCTGACTATCTCCTCTATAATGGTGCCAGGTCCCCAAGTTGTTCCTCCCATTACCTTTATTATATCCCCTGGGATATCCTTCACATATTTTTCTACTTCCTCCTTGTTAACCTTGTCTCTCACTGGCTCGTCCTTAATAGACACCGTGCTCCACAAAACCACCGCGTCGTCTCCGTGTTCTCCTCCTACATAACCACCAACGTAATTTACTGGTACTTTCAATACCTTAGCTATGTAAGACCTCAATCTCATAGTTTCGACTTGATCTCCGGTGCTTATAGTGTATTTTCCAGATAGTTTCATAAATATTGAAGCCATCATATCAACCGGATTGCTTACCATAATGTAAATTGCGTCGTTCCTCTTTGGAAGTTCTCTAGCCAGTCCCGCTATTATTTTGGCATTTTCCACGAATAAATTTCTCCTGTCCATTCCGGGCTTTCTAGGCTTTCCCGCAGTAATGACTATTACATCACAGGATGACACGTCTTCTAAGGAGTTGGTTCCCATAACTTCTGTCCTAAGCCTTCTGGAGGCAAGTGCGTGCCTAAGCTCATGCTCGAACTTCTGGGGGAGGTCGGGGATTATATCGTAAAGTATTGCCTCGTCCGTATACCCTCCCATCAAAACGTTGAATGCGATCGTTTGTCCTATCTTTCCAGTTCCTATGAATCCTATCGTAGTCATTTTGAGTCACATATATATTATTGTAGTTTACTTTTTTAAGTTTTGCGTATTAATTTTATAATGGTAAAAAAGAAATGAATGATCCCTTATTAGATATGATAGTACAGCATTATGAGTCCTATTCTCTCAAGGACGAGGATGCACTAAAACTACATTTGTTAGATGCCATGGCAACAGGATTCGCTGCTAGAAACAAGGCTCCAAAGATAAGGGGAATTGATGGAGAAGTTCCCTCATTGGAAGGGAAAAACTCCCTGGACTCAGCTGCCTTCGTTAATACCTTTCTCATCAGATATCTAGATTTTAACGATACTTTCCTTGGCCTCGAACCCCTCCATCCAAGTGATATGATAGGAGGTCTTTTGGCTCTCGGATATGCCAGAGACTTAACAGGAGAGGACCTTCTAAGGGCAATGGGATTGGGATATGACGTGAGCGTAGCGTTGTGTAGAACTACCTCGTTAAGAAGGAAGGGGTTCGATCATGTGAACTTTCTAGGTATAGGTTCAACAGTAGCTTTGGCTTCCATGTTATCTTTAAGTCATGAGAAACTAAGAAACGCAATATCCTTGACAGTAGTTCCTCATGTGGCACTCAGGGAAAGCAGATCCGGAACGCTTACCCATTGGAAGGCAGGGGCAGCGGCAGAAGCTGTAAGGAACTCCCTTTTCGCCACATTGCTAGCTGAATCTGGAATCGAAGGTCCACCACTACCTTTCTACGGTAAATACGGTTTCGTAAGCGTCGTTGCTAACGACATGAAATTGGAGGAATTTAGACCAGACAGGGAGGTTATCAATGTGGCATTAAAGGAGTTTCCAGTTGAGTATCATGCCCAAGCAGCTGTGGAGGCTTCCCTCAAGGTCAATACTGAGGGAGAAATAAAGGAGGTTTTGGTTGAAACCTATGATGCTGCTATATCCATATTAGCAGATAAAGAGAAGTGGAACCCAACCAACAGGGAGACTGCAGATCACAGTCTACCCTTTATTGTGTCATACTCAATTCTCGAAAAGAACTTTTGGCTGGACAGTTATTCTCACATTCTAGATCAAGGAGTAAGAGACGTCATGGGGAAGGTTAAGGTTAAGGAGGTTCCTGAGTTCACGTCTATGTATCCAAGGAAACTACCGGTGAGGATAAACGTAGTCTCACGTATAAATGACTCATCATATGTGGATGTTCCTAAAGGTTACCCAGGAAATCCCATGACGTGGCACGACGTAGAGATGAAGGCGATAAGGCTGGGGCTTCCGGAAAGCGTTATCAACATGTTGAGCCATATTGAGGATGTGAAGGTGAAAGAAATTGTTATGGAACTTTCAAGATAACTTTGTGATAGCTCCAGGGGTGTTTAATCCGTTTTCAGCTCTTCTGGCGAAGAGGGCAAATTTCAAGGCTATTTACTTGTCAGGCGGAGGTCTAACCTCTTCCCTTGGGCTTCCTGATTTGGGCGTAATAACTTTGGACGAAATAACGTGGATGTTGAGGAGAATAACTGACGTAGTTAACTTGCCGATCATAGTAGATGCTGACACGGGCTTCGGCGAGGCTTTGAACGTGTATAGAGCTGTGAAAGTACTTGAGAAGGCTGGAGCCACGGCTATTCATATAGAGGATCAGGTGATGCCTAAAAAATGCGGTCATCTCCAAGGTAAGGAAGTGATATCAACTAAGGAAATGATAGCCAAGATAAAGGCCGCCCTGATGGCAAGGAAAGAATTAATGATAATAGCAAGAATAGACTCAAGGGGAGTAATGGGATTACGCGACGCAATAGAAAGGGGAAAGGCCTATGTTGATGCTGGGGCAGACGTCATTTTTCCGGAAGCTTTAGAGAGCAAGGAAGAGTTCTTACAATTCAGGAAAGAAATTGGAAGCGATGTTAAGTTAATGGCTAACATGACTGAGTTCGGGAAGACACCCCTAATCACTGCAGAGGAATTCAAGTCTATGGGTTACAACGTCGTTATCTTCCCCGTTACGGCGTTCAGGGTAGCTGCAAAGGCTATGGAGGAAGCATACAACGCTATCGCCAAAGATGGATCTCAAAGAAGCCTCATGGGTAAGATGATGACTAGAAGGGAGCAATACGACGTAATAAACTATGACTTCTATGAAGACCTAGATAGTTCCATGGCGAAAGGTTTATAGTTTAGTTTTCAGAAAATTATAGTTATGATGCAAGAGAAAATTAAAAAATTAATCGCGAAACCCGTAGTTACCGTTACCAGAAAGATGACCGTTTTAGACACGGTTAAGTTGATGGCATCTCAAGGAATTGGATCAGCACTAGTTGTAGACGATGATGGAAAACCTGTAGGTATATTTACTGAAAGGGATCTTCTCATGTCCGTTGCAAGAGGAGATTCACTAAATACTGCCGTGGAGAAGATATGCACAATGGGCAACCTGATCACAGTAGGCGAGGACGATCCAATCGGTAAGGCGGCGGAGTTAATGCATGAACATAATATTAGACACTTAATAGTTACAAACAAGGAAGGTAAACCGGTTGGGGTTATTTCAATTAGGGACATAATTAACGAGAAACACTTACTATCTGCAATCTCATCGAAGCCAGACGACGAATGGGTGGGGGGTGATTAATGCAGGTAAGCAGAGGTCTTGAGGATGTAATTATCAAGACTACATCGCTTACCTTCATTGACGGAGAGAAAGGAATTCTACGTTATCGTGGATACGACATACAAGATCTCGTGAAAGCGTCTTATGAAGAATTAATTTACCTAATGCTTTATGGAGAATTACCTAACAAGGAGGAACTTGAGAAAGTTAAGGGAATTATAAACGAATCGTACGAGGTTCCTGAGAGCGTCATTAACGTTCTATTTTCCTTGGGAAGGTCATGTGATCCGCTGGGTATGATGGAGACCGCTTTCGGTGCTATGGCTTCTATCTATGATCCTAAGTGGGATAGAAACACCGACAAGGAAACTGCTCTAAAGATTATCGCAAAGGCTTCTACAATTACTTGCAACATTATGAGGTCAAAGGAAGGTCTTAAGCCGAGGACTCCAGAGCCGTCGGAGAGTTACGCAAAGAGTTTTCTAAGATCAACCTTTGATAGGGAACCTAGGGCGGACGAGATAAGGGCTATGAATGCAAGCCTAATCCTCTATACAGATCATGAAGTTCCAGCTTCTACCACAGCAGGTCTAGTTACTGCATCCACACTTTCAGACATGTATTCATGTATAGTTTCAGCTTTATCAGCACTTAAGGGTCCATTGCATGGAGGCGCAGCTGAAGGTGCGTTCAAGCAATTTCAGGAAATTGGTTCCCCAGACAAGGTGGAGGAATGGTTCTCAGAAACCATGAAGGAAAAGAAGAGGATCATGGGATTCGGGCATAGGGTCTACAAGACCTACGATCCTAGGGCTAGAATATTTAAGGAGTTAGCTGACTCTCTCTCCTCCAAGAATCCCAAGGCTAGGGAGTATTACGTGATAGCTTCGAAGCTGGAGGAGGTAGGCCTGAGGGAGCTGCATGAAAGGAAATTATATCCTAATACTGATTTCTATTCAGGAATAGTATTTTATTCTATCGGCTTTCCAGTTTATATGTTCACCCCATTATTCGCTCTTGCGAGGATGTTAGGATGGACCTCCCACTTTATAGAGTACGTGGAGGAACAACATAGACTGATAAGACCTAGAGCTGCATACGTCGGTCCTGATAGAAGAGCTTTTAAGCCAATTGAGGAGAGGTCTAAGAAAGTATAACTTATAGAAAATAATATTGATACTATAGTAATATTAAAATCTTATTTAGAGATTTAAGAAATTAAAGAGATGTAAGTTACATGTTAGATGTATGTATTCTCTCTTCATTTTTATTTTCTTTTTTACTTCTCTTTTATAATTTTGTATTTAAAATTAATGATTTTTATAATCATTTTATTTTTTAAAAATTTTCATTTTTAATTATTTGTGTCCAAACTTATATTTCGATTTTCATTCTGCTAACAGAATACACATCATAAGGTTATCTTTTTAATAAATAATTTATCTTAAAATATCTAAAGTTATACAAAATTTTATAAATGAGGTTATAACTATTAAGTAGTTCCTTTTAATAAAATAAATAGTATAGATTTGCTCTCCTCAAAATACTTAAATATTTTAAGCGTATGGTAATTTCTATGTATAAATATCTAGGGATTCTCATAGGTTCCCTATTCATTCTAAGCCTAGGGCAAATAGGAATAGCATATTCGATACCTCAAACCGGCTACATAGGGCCCACGTTACAAGGAACGACGATGAAACCACTTCCATCAAATCAAGAAGTATGTATCTTCATTATGATACCACCAAAGAATATGAATTTGCTATATTTTATTGCACAGGAAGTACACAACGGACAAATCCATCCTCTTTCTAAATCTCAAGAAATATCGATGTTCGGAAACGTGGAGAAGGAGAAGGAGGTAGTTTCTTTTTTAAAGAAGGAGGGATTTAACGTTACCTTCTCCTCACCCTTCTCAGTTACTGCCATTGGAAGGACATATCTGATTAATCAAGCGTTCGAAACGAGTCTATTTACATATTATTACAATGGTGAAGAATATTATAAACCATCAACCATGCCAGTCATACCTAAACAACTTAGGGGAACTCTCGTAAGTCTCACTAACTTTACTGACTTCTCCCCTCAATACATCAGTATACCTCAAACAGGAGGAGTTTTGTCTCCATCTCAGATACCAGGAACCCAGTTTTCCGCAGTAATGTATACTCCTCAAGAACTACAGGGAGCCTATAATGTCACCGGTCCTGAAGGTAAAAATGTAACAGTGGTTATACTAGATGCGTATGGAGACCCAGAGATAAGGCAGGACGTTGCTGCGTTCGATAGGATGTTCAACCTTCCACCCGTTAACCTAACCATAACTCCTGTTGGTCCTTATCATCCTTTGTTGGGACTCTTGACCGGTTGGTACGAGGAAGTTGCACTTGACGTTGAGGCAGTGCACTCCATAGCACCTTACGCTAAGATAGATTTAGTTGTTGCATCAAATGCCGGTCCAGCTCTTTATCAAGCAATAGACTACATAGTGAGCGAAGATCTGGGACAAGTGGTCGATATGAGCTTCGGATTACCTGAAAACTTAATTACAGCAACTGGATTTTATTATTACTATCAAGGACAACCTCAAATTAATTATCCATGGGTAGATTATTACTTTGCACTGGGAGCCTCGGAGGGAATTTCCTTCTTTGCGGCATCTGGAGATGAGGGAGCTTATGGGGGTACTCCAACCTATTACGGCGGAGTATCATTCCCGTCTACTTCGCCTTTCGTAACATCTGTAGGAGGTACCTCACTGTTCGTTAACATAACCTCTGGGGAACTTGGAATGCCCGGTTCTAACGCAACGTATGGATATGAAACTGCGTGGAGTGTAGAACCTCAGTACGAACAACCATCAGTTAGCACAATATCCTCAGACGGAGGTTATAGTACGCTTTTTCCCGCTCCTTGGTATCAAATTCCAGTTATCCATTCAAAAGTTAGGACTACTCCTGATGTATCAGCAGACGCCAACCCTTACACTGGAATGGAGATCGTAGTAACTGGAGAAAATACAGTTATAGGAGGAACAAGTTTAGCTGCACAGCTCTGGGGAGGTTTCGCAGCTGACGTAATATCCTATGTTGGACACCCGATAGGACTGTTCAACCCTTATCTTTACGAGATATATAATAACAAGACTCAATACGAAATGGCGTTTCACCCAGTTACGATTGGTTTCAACGGAGAATATGAAGCCAATTCGTCCTATAACTTGGTAACAGGGATAGGGTCTCCAAACGTAGGAGAGCTTGAGGTAATCATGAAGCAACTTGTGAACCAGCCTTCACTTAAGATATCCATTTCAACGTTTCAAAGCGGTACTAAATATCCTTGGTATCAATATTCCACTAATTTCACAGTTGTGGCTTCAATATCCTTACCAAACTCCTCAATAATTACATCCGGCACATTCAGTGCGTACGTCTATACTACGCAGGGGTTTCTAATGAGTATACCGCTTCACTTTAACGGTTCCTATTGGGTTGGAGAAATACACGTAAGTAAGGGAGATCCGCCAAACGTATGGAGCTTAATGGTAAACGGAACGATAGATGGCGTGAAAGGAGTAGCCTTCACTGACGTTGACGTAGGAGATGGAATTAACGTGCTAACGCCGGAAGCTAATATAGGTATAAGCTCTCCTTTCACTTATCAAGTGTGCATATATCAACCAAATGGATCTCCTGTTAAGGTAAATTCTTCAACTTCTCATTTCATTCAGAACGGGAAGGACGTCTTTAATGTCACGTTATTACCAACAAGTACGCCAGGATTATATCAAGGCGAAGGAGAGGTAATTCCGCCAAATCCAGAAGGAGTTTACATTGTGATAACTAACAGCAGTGAATTTAACGTTTACTCATGGGAAGTTGTGGGAGGTTTCATATACGGGTTAGTTTTAATGCCAGTTAATGACGGAGCCGGGTCCATTAATCCAGGGGAGAACTTCACTGTATTAGCGACCTCTTATGATAAATTAGGCTTAGGTTTCTTCACTGGTAATAGCACTGTTTACATTTACAACATGCAAGGTAAGCTTGTATATTCAAAGGAAATGGTTCCAGCCCCAGCTGTTACCCAATTCTTCCGGTATAACTTGTTAAGTTACGACGAGGCTAACATAACCCTGCCAAGCAATTTCACGCAAGGGTTCTATAAGCTCATTGTATCCTCGGAGATAAACACCTCTGTGGGGATGTGTCTTCAGAACTTCACCACTGGGTTCTACGTCGGTTCAAATCAAGGAGAGGGACAAGCTAAAGTAGCAAGTGAAGTATACCAAGGACAGAACGTGACAGTTTACGCAGACATAACCTATGCCAATGGAACACCCATAACGGATGGAGAATTCGTAGCTACACTCATACCAGAGCAATCGATATACGATTCAATCATTCAGGAATTTAACTATGGTGTTCCAATGCAATACAATTCAACTATCCACGAATGGGAGGCAAAAATCCAAGTTCCCTCAATATATTCTAGGGAGGGACTATATTCTGCCTCGGGACCTGCGATAGTGGAAATATCAGGGACATCAGCTCTAGGTAATAATCTAGTGATCAACTCCTCCACCTTCGTGATGCCCTACACCTTCATGAAGGGTAACGTGACGTCTCCAGAAGAATTTACATCAATATACTCTCCTTCTCTATCTATAGATAACACCTCAGCTAAGGTAAGTAGTTCAGTACTAAATAAGATCGTGGTAAATCACGGAACCTTAGTTATATCTTCGTCTCAGGTTAGATGCGTAGAGGCTATTGACTCAAACGTAACAATAGAGGGAAGCAACGTAGGAAATAGCTATACCGCATTTCTCCTTAGGAACTCCAACTTGACTCTAGTTAACGTAGATCTACATAATGTACACTACGCGTTCAACATTTCAAACTCTACTGTGAACGAGATAGGCGTGTCGTCATATAATATTACATCAATATCTACCTTGCCGACTCCTACAGTTACATCCATTTCGCCCATTAACGTGACTACCAACTCTACCACGATAACAGTCAAGGTAAGCGGAGAAAACCTCAAAGTAGTTCAGCTTACGGTGAACGGAGAGAATGTAACCCACTTTACGGTACAGAGATCTTCCTCTGGTTTAACCCTACAGATACCTTTCAGCAACTTGCCAGGAGGGCTTTACAGTTATCAGTTGAAGGTATTCGACGGATTGCCTTATACGCTGTCTTTTAACGTTTACAATTCATATCCTCAAGTCGAAGAGGCTGGATTGACCCACGCACTTTCTCAAGCTAAGAGTTCCATAATCTCCTTGTCCACTTATCTTGATATAGCATATATAATAGCCATAATAGGCGTAATTCTAGGTTTGAGTTCCTTGTTAATGTCCAGGCGGGTGAGAAAATGAAAGGGAGATCATTATTTATAGTTTCAATTTTTATTATATCAGTTCTAACTTTAATGCCTGCCATAGGAAGCTCAGCATTTAACGTTACGGCCCACCAGAACTTGTTAGTTGCTCCTAGGTACTTCAACATAACCTCGCCTTCCTCCTACTTCAACCAAGATCCATATTTCTACTCCTTTGAGGCTTACCACGCTAACATTACCGGAAAACCCGAGGTAATTAACATAGGAACTAACGTACTCTTTAACGATACCGGACTCTCTCCCATAGCTAGAACAGTTAACATACCACAAGGAAACTATTCCATGGAGATATTGAACGTGAGCATTAGAGAATTTAACGGAACCCAATATGACAGACAAGTTTACATATTCGCTGATGGAGTTCCGATATTCTGGGGATCCACTCAGGAGATCCATAACTCAACTGCTGAGGCTATTGTAACTCCTTTCGAGAACCTATTGAAAGGAAACGTTACCTTCGACCTAGTAATAGAGAACTTCTACGACGCAAAGGTTAACATAACCGGGCTATACGAAATGAACGTGTCCCTCTTGCTGTATCCAGGAAGTGTTCCCTATCAACTTCCCAATGAATTCATACCGTTGTTTATCAACGATTCAGGGTACAATTACTCCTATGTAGTATTGAACCCCATTAAGGACTCAGTTTCGTCCAACGTGTCTATACCTATGGGAACTTACAAAGCTCAGCTTTTACTGTATGAGGAAGGAGGAGGCTTAGACGAGTTTTGGTACGCCAACGAACCAGCAACTAGGCAGATCTTAGTTTATTATAATGGATACCTGGCTGGAGATGTCAATCCGTTTGAGACAATTTACACTGGAGGAATTGACTTATTCTATTGGAAGCCAGTTACTTCAGCAGATACTTTGTCTTATCACTCTCCTTACTTTATAGACTTGACTCCAATGTTGACTATTTCTCATAACGCAAATATTACGTTTAAAGTTACTAACTTGAAGACGGCCCTTCAGCTTACTGGCTCTACAGCTTATGACTGGGACCTCTCTGGAGTGCTAATGTTGTGGGTAAACCAAAGTAATCCAATGATTGGAGGAAAATTAATCAGCTACACTGGAGACTTCATAGATTCATCGCCTATATTCATCTCTGGATATACGCCAAGTTCATGCTATTACCTTGAGGGCGGACACTTCCTGATAAATTATAGCTCAGTGTTGATATTCAATCATGGGAAAGAGATCGCGTCAACGCAGCAAGAAGGGAAGTTCACTGCCAGACAAACTTTCAATTCTGTATATCAGTACGTATACTTAGATGAGGAGTTCCAGGAGAGTGTAAAGGATGAGGGAATTTACAACTATACTCTAAAAGTAGAGGGCAATTATCCTTTATCTATGTACTCCGATGCTGTAGCTATTCCGTTGACTCCAACCTCTAAGATCCCATACAATTTATCTTACGTTCAAAACGGATCATTGACGTTGTCCCCAACCTTCCAAGAGAGATACACCTTCAACAACGACTCAGGTTATTGTACCCTTCACGAGAATGTGAACAGTCTTGGTGGATTCTCGGGAATAATTGAGGTAATAAATAAATATGGTGGAAGCGTGCTAGTGTCTTTAACGTCAAATAATGCAGTAACATCAAAAACCTTGAACCTAACCTTCGTTCAAAACGATAGAGGTTTCACTGAAAACTTCTATGCCCAGGGAATACAGAACAGCACGGTTAACATTAGCGGATACTATTCTCACATCTCTGAGAAGTATTCTTACATTGGAGACCCATCTATCTATGAGACCTTCAGTATAATTAAGGGAATATACCATATGATATATGGAATCGAAATTAAATTCCTAAAGTTAATTTTACACATATAAACGGAGGAAGAGATAAAGTAAGGAAAGTAAGCTCTTTTCCCTTTTCACATTATATTTATTTTATTTTACCTTATATCTAAGTTTTCTGTCTATCTATATTAACTGGTCTGATTTTATCCTTCCGTTTTATCTTATTTTTATCTAAACGTGAAAGCTCTCAAGATGACGCGGAATGGAAGAAAAATAAAGGAAAAATATATCCTCCTTCTATTATTACCATCATAATTTCTCTAGCCTCTCCCTGAAAATGGAGATTACGTATTTTTCGGCCTGAGAGAAGGTCAACTTAGGCGGCATAGGTCTCTCGTTCGGGTCAACAACCGCCTCAAGGAGAGCTGGCTCCTTCAGGTTAAGAAATTTCTCTACTACGCTCTCGCTTTCATCGAAGTCGCTCATCCTCATTCCAACGAATCCCATTGCATCTGACAACTTCATGAAGTCTGGATTCCACAAGTCGACTCCCCACTCAGGATATCCCATTACCTCTTGTTCGAACTTTATCATGCCTAGTTTTGAATTGTTATAAACTATGATCTTTATCGGTAGATTGTACTTCCTTGCAGTGATCATCTCCATCATTGTCATTGCAAATCCTCCATCACCTACGAAGGCTATTACTTGTTTTCCCGTTGCAAGTGAAGCTCCAACTGCGGAAGGAATTCCGACCCCCATTGAACCGAGCCAAGGAGAGAAGATGAAGGTCTGTTTTCCGCTGGCTCTAAAATGCCTAGCCGTCCACATTGTAACATTACCTACGTCAGTTACTATGACTGCATCCTTTTCGCATCTCTGAGAAATTAGGCGTGCAACCCTCTGGGGTTTAAGGGGAGATGAGCGTTCATTTTCTTGTTTCTCGAGATCCTTCAACCAGTCCTCCTTAATTTCTTTCATCTTATGATAATATTTCTCTTCTTTTTCTTTCACCTTTTCCCTAATCTTAAGGAATGACCTTACTGGAACGGGAAATTTTACGTTAGGATGAATTCTTTTTCCCATGTTGGAAGGATCAATGTCAACTTGAATTACCTTTATGTCCTTAGGAAAGAAATTCACATAAGGGAAAGAAGTACCTAACATTATGAGAAGATCAGTATGGTCGATAGCCTCCATTGACGGCTTAGATCCAAGAAGACCTAATCCTCCCATAACCTTGGGATCATCGTCAGGAAGCACACCTTTTCCATTTAAAGCGTAGATTACCGGTGATCCAATTTTCTCGGCGAACTGGTTTATTTCAGTTGAGGCTCCTCTGCTACCTCCTCCAATTAGGATCGCTGGCTTCTTAGCCTCATTAATCATGTTTACAACATCAGTGAAGTCTATAATGTAGTCCATCTCAGGGGTCTTTGTCTCCTCAGCCTTGTGGTAATCTGTGCTCATCCTGAGCACGTTAACTGGTAGGTTTAGATGTGCAACCCCCTTCTTGGTTACGGCTTCCCTTATTGCTCTCCTAATAAGATATTCGGCATTCTTAGGATCTATCACCATTTCATTGAACACTGAAACGTCGTCCATGAGCTTCAGTAGGTTCACTTCCTGGAAGTAATCGTGACCCAACATGTCAGTTTCAACTTGTCCCGTTAATGCTATCAATGGTATATGATCCATCTTTGCATCATAAAGTCCGTTGATTAGATGTATTGATCCAGGTCCTGAAGTGCCCATGCAAACCGCAGGCTTTCCCGTTATCTTCGCTTCAGCTCCAGCCGCAAAAGCCGCACCCTCTTCATGTCTAACCTGAATATACTTTATCCTCTTCGATTGTCTAATTGCATCTACGAAAGGATCTATAGAATCCCCTGGAACTCCGTAAACTCTCTCTATTCCGTTCTCTTCAAGGACCTTTGCTATTACTTCTGCAACGGATGTCATGTTAAATACTTATCATTGAGAACTTTTAATCGCATTTTATAAAAAATTCTTAAAATTTAAACCCTATATTTTTTATATAAAAAACTCTATTTCGAAGTTACAACTTAAGGTAAGAATTTTATCTAACTTTTGCAGATATATTCATATGGACTTTGAAATGAAAAAAGGTTTGAATAATCTTAAGACTGGTTCATTGCTTTCTGGAGTAGGACTATTACTATTTGAAATACTGTCGAGACTATTTGTATTTCTGGGCTTTGTTGGGATAGCATTAGGTTTCGTTGGATTATATTACCTACTTAATGGCTTCGGATCCATGAACAGAGTTGGCTTACGAACGTCTGGAAGAACGGGAGTATACTTGATAACTGCGGGTCTCGTTATCTTGCTTATTTCGTCGATTCTAATTTTAGTTTTTTTAGGTAGATTAATATTAAGTGGAGTAGTTCCTTCGCCTCTATCCTTAAGAGCTTTAAGGGGAGAAATAGGAGTATTAGCAGGTTTCGGATTTTTATCGCTAATATCGTTAATTCTTCTTTTGGTGGGAGGAATACTTACTGGTATAGCGTTCTACAATCTAGGGAATAGAATAAATAACGACGTTATCAGAGTCGGAGGTATATTCGTTGCTATTCCTTTCTTAGAGTTCATAGGATATTTCCTTACATGGTTAGGAATAAACGAAAATGTCATTACGTCGTTCAACAGTTATAACAATTATCAACAGTATCAACCCAATTACGTTCAAAACCAAGTGGGATTTGTTCCATATCAAATAGGAGTGGGAACTATAAATTCTATGGGACAAGCCTTCTTTACTCTATTTTCTCAAGCTCCCATTCAGATAAGGGAAGCACATCTCATGGACGGCAGCATTATTATATCTACTTCTACTTCTATTATTCCACTTCAACTATCA
This sequence comes from Sulfuracidifex metallicus DSM 6482 = JCM 9184, assembly GCA_032834875.1. Classification (NCBI taxonomy): domain Archaea; kingdom Thermoproteati; phylum Thermoproteota; class Thermoprotei; order Sulfolobales; family Sulfolobaceae; genus Sulfuracidifex; species Sulfuracidifex metallicus. The sequence continues at coordinate 1,845,073 of CP135238.1, read as the reverse complement.
CCAGGTAACAATAATGTCTCCATAATTTTTACGGCATTTCAAGGCAACCCCGGAAGGACTTATATGATTAGGCTTTTCTTCATGAATGGAAGTTTCGCAGAAGTTGCAGTTAAATTCATATAATTCGAAAGTTTTACTATAGTAACTTTTAATTTAATAAATAATAATAATAATCTAGGAAAGGGCAATTACTAAGTAAAATTATTTAAATTATTTTAACTAGTTTCTTTCGACAGACTTTATTAGCTAAACAGTTTTTTTCTTCCGTGTGCTAGAGGGAAAATCTTACTTTGACTTGAAGAGAATTCTTGCCATTTTAATAGGAACGGACTTAATAGGTCTTAGTGTATTCTTTTATGGAAACGCGGGGACCTATAAGTTAGCCGGCATGGTCAAATTAGCTGGCTCCACATACCCAATTTATTGGTATTATGTTCACGGACCAATAGTATTAACGTCTATAGGCATATTTTCTTTAGGCATCTTGATAATTACGCTCTCTAGGTTAAAAGTTAACTTACAGAAGATTCTTCCTTTCATGGTTTTATCAGCTTTAGTTTCTGTCATAATAGTGACAAGGGTATTCTATTTAGGTGTAGCTCCAATTGAAGTCATGTTACCGTTACCAGCAAAAACTGATGAGTACGTAATTCAAACCTTTTCGGCATGGGAAATAGTTCATGGAATAAATCCTTACACGGTAAACCTTCATAACTATATGCTCTCAGTTTTACCTCCTCAGCAATATACCCTAATATATGGAAGCAATGCTCCGCCATATACCCTTAATAAGGTAGTAGGATTCGTTGATTTCTTCGATTATCTTCCTCAAGCAGCTCTATTTTACGTTCCTGCAGTCTTGTTAGGTATGTCTGGCGTAGTCTGGAATGCGTTAGTTTACTCTAGCGGTCTTTTCCTTTCGTTTAGGAGAATGAAAGGAAACTCAAAATATATCTTTCCAGCTGTTATAGCTGGCTCAATGTTCATTTTCCTGGAACCTGCAGTGATGCCCGTACCATCTGCAGGATGGATAGTTCCATTATTAATAGCGGTCTCCTATCCTGACTACCCGCTTCTGGCTGGAGCAATGTTGGGATGGGCTTCTACGTTCAAGATCTATGTACTACCGTTTTCGTTGTTTTACCTCATAGAGGCAAAAAAGATGGGATATAACGTCTCGAAAATGATTTACGGTGCAATTTCCACGGCAGTGTTTCCTACGATTCCTTTCCTAATAAGCGATCCTAAAGCAATGATAAAGGACGTGATGGCACCGTTGACCCTGAACCTAAGACCCCTAGATGGTGGTCCAGGTATCACAAGTCTTCAGTTTTTGGGAATATTCATTCCTAAGGACGTACAAACTGCTATATTGGTTACTGTATTGATAGCAGGGCTATTACTTTCTATTTCCCGTAAGTTAGGATTCGTTTCCTTCATAATTCCTTCAATAGCATTCTTCTGGTGGTATAGACCAGAGCCACAGTACTTCATGTATTTTCCTTTCATAGCCTTAATTGCAGTGATGACTGGCTTCTTCGGCGAGGTTAATATAAACGAGACTAGATCTGAGCTATGGATGTTTTCTTCCTTTAGCATTGGACTCGCTGGACTTTCAATACTTTTCCTAGCACAATATGCTTTCATGACTCCTAACGTTAATTCTCTTTTGCTTTTCTTGTCAATATTGACAGTCTTATTTATAATTCCTTTATCATTGCTAATTGAAAGATCAACTAGGTTCATAGATAGAATTAGGGAGAGGTTTTTACAATGGGGAGTATTATTTTTCACAACTGTAGGAATGCTCGGAATATCCTTAGCAATCTCAGCGTACTTTTTAAACGGTCTTTGGTACATAGTGATGGGACATAACTACGAAAGTGACGCGTACTTATTAATGTCATTAGCCTCACAAGCTATCTCTCAAGGCCAGAATCCATATCTTTTCAATTTCTTCCATCAGATGATATCTGATCCAAATTTTGGAAAGCTTTTCCTAGCCTTCAAGTATTCAAATACTCCTATGGATCCGTCATCTTTGAAACCTACTCCGGTGTTTACCCCGTACTATGATCCATCAGGACCTTACTTTGACCTGGGAGTAAAGGTTAATTACGTTACTTTCTATGATTACCCTCCAGGTTTAGCAATAGTTTTAGCACCTGCACATCTGCTTAATATTCCCATAAGTTTTTGGGAATCAATTATGTACTCAGTGTCAATTGTAGCCTTGTTTATTTCTATTCATGATGAGAAGATGATGCTTTACACAGCAGTCGCTTTGCTTTCAGGTATCTTCATTTCCTTCTTTGGCGAGGCCTTTTCAAGCGATATAACACCTTGGGTATCAATAATTGTTCTTGCAATAGCTTTAAGGAGGATTCCCATCTTAGCCGGAACTTTAAGCGGAGTTGCAGCTGTAATGATGCCTGAGGCTACAGTTCTGATTCCTTTTATTTGGATTTTAATATATTTTGAGATGGATAATACATATTTCAAGAAATTCCTCTTCTCTTCTATTACTGCCGGTTCAATTATAACGTTGCCTTTCCTAGTACTTTATCCTAAGACACTGCAAATGATGCTATTTCCAATAATTTTCAAGTTACCCGTAGACGGCGTTAGCTTTTCTTCTATATTGACGGTCTATCTTTTTCACTCGCAATGGCCAATATCATCGATAGAACTCCTACCTTACATAGTGTTCATCTTATCTTTGATAATTTCCCTTCTTATCTATTATAGGTTGAGGGAAGGAATATTACTATTTCCAATGTTTGTTATAATGACTTTCACTAGAGCCAATTTGGAATATATGGTATTCTATCCTTTATTGGCACTATTTGCTTGGGCAACAGTATCAGCCAGAGAACCAAAGCATGTTAAGAAGTTAATATCTATAAATAAGTTGAGATTAAAGTAAATTACACATACAGTTTTCATATAGGTATAATCATTTTTAAAAAATATTTTTGATTATAATCTATAATCTAGCTAATTGTGAAGAAAATGTGGAAAAAACCACTATTCCTATTATTACTACTAATATATCTAAATGAAATGAGAAGTTTTTAAAATAAAAACTGCGAAGGAAAGTTAGGCTTTATTAAAAAACAAGTATTGACTTGGAGTTGGAGCTCTTGAAGGCAAATTCTGAGACTCCGCTTACCTTAACTTTAGGCATCAGATCCTCCTCCTTAATTCCTTTAACTCTCATTCCGAATTCACAAGCTGCTATCTCTAAACTCTCTTCACCTAACTCTATTAGGCTGTTAAGGTAGTAAGAAAGGGGTTTAGCGTTATTTAGAAGCATTTTTTCGTTTTCCTTTGTTAAGCTTTTTAAAGCATCCATCGTGAAGAACATATAAACTTCGCTACCTCCTGAGACATATCCAATAGCAGTTATTATTCCCATGTATAATTTTTCCAAATCTCCTGAAACCATGAAGAATGAAAACTTTTCACCCATTTTCCTTCACCCTTATAAACTTTACAAGTGCATACCAAAACCACATGAGAAAGACTATTACAATCGAATAACCTATTATTCTTAAATCCATAGGAGTTATCCCACGGAATAAATAGAAAAACGTATCAAATTCAACAGCTAAAACTACTGGCATTATCACGTCTATTCCTCCAAATGTCCAAGTTTCACCGTTAAGTCCTTGAACTATCTTTACTAGATTATACCAAAATACAGTAAGACCTGCAAACACTAGGAAGTAACATATCCAGAGGGTTGCGGTTAAATATCCTTGTAACTGCTCTGGTACTACATAAACTGCGTAGTCGCCGTGGGCTATGGCTAACTCATTTGAGGCAGTTAAATATATAAAGCTGAACTTGTACCACGCCACCGCAAACAAGGAAAGCACTATAGGAGCAAGTAACCTTCTAACATATACAGGGTTTACATTTAGAGACATTTTTATAACCTCTCCTGAACTTTTACCGCTAAATAGACTCCTCCCAACATGCCAAATATGAATATTATTCCGTCGTAGCCTATCTGCGCGAAGTTAGTCCACATTAGTCCTACGTTGCATCCTAGTGCCATTCTGACACCTATTCCAACTAGAATTCCTCCAACGAAGCCTATAAATAATCTCTTCTTTTCCTTTGGTATCCTTATTTTGAAGTCTCCACTTAAGTATGAGGAGAAGAACGCTCCCACACAAAGCATCACTACCATTAAGGTGCTGGTATCAACTATTGGGAGAGAGTCGTTAAACCATGGAGTAGTAAGAAACAAGTGCTGCCCAAAAAGGAACAAAATATATTCAAAGAATCTTCCCCCATCGGACGACGTAATTACCAAATAGTTAAAAGTATATCCCGCACCTATTACGAAAACTAGCAACATATCTAAAGCTAGAATTACCGTAGTAAGGTTAGTTCCGTAAGGTTTCTTCAAAAATAATAAGTCCTTCGCCTCTTTCCCTATTTCCATTCTCTTTATTGAAGTAGGAACAGGAGATCCCATAGCTTTTATCTTCGGAATGGATGGCATCATTCCCTTTGACATGGAACTCATCATCTTCCACTTCTTTTTTGTTCTAATCTGTAAATAAATTCCTAATCCTATTAGAGGAATCGAGTAGATAAGTGTTGTTATCATGACCGACAAGTTAGAAACATTATGGAATATAAGGTAGGGTAGATACTCCACGTATCCTCCTGACGTTGTGGAGAAAATTCCATTCTCCATTGTGTAGAGCTGGAAAGGCCATATAGCTATGGCGAAAATATACGTTCCTATCATCATGCCAAAGAGCTCTATCCAGTTTTGCACGTATCCAGAAGCTGCCCTATACAACATAGATAAATTGCACCCTCCAGCCAGAGCAGCTCCGAAGCCGAATATTATAGATCCAACGAGGATGTACCATCCTCCGAAGTAATTGAAGTAATATTGATCGCTAGCGGGAATAAGTCCTATCCCTACCAGCAACCCTGCACCTAAGGCTGATAAACCGAAGAGCAGAAGAAGTGCGCCGAACCTCTCATAACTTCTTACCGTAAAAACCGAAGTCATTGCGTTGACGAAGCAATAGTTACCTCTCTGTGCTGACCAGCCTAAAATGAATCCTGAAAGTGCGAAAACTCCAAAAACAATGGGCCAGCCGTAAGAAAAAACCGGCTCTAGCACCATAGGTGGCAAGATTAGCTCACCTTTTGAATCCTAAACTTGTATACCTCCCCTTCTTTTATTATAGTGTAAGGATACCCATTAGACTTAGCTAGAGACGGTAAGGTAACGTCAACCGCGGGCTGGTGATCGGTCAGGATCTCTAAAACCTGACCAACCTTCATTTTCTTTAATTTTTTACCAGCGGTCATCTCTGGAATAGGACATGATTCACCTCTAACATCCACCACTTCGTCCGGCTTTTTAGTTTTGAGTTCTTCACTCATTTTATGCACCTAAACTAAACAAGTTTTTTTAACTTATTTAAGTATTCAGTCTTTTTAAATCCTTTATTAAACTTGTTTGTAAAAAAGTAGTTAAACTATCTTCAGTTCAGGTAAAACTTGACGTTATTTCACCTAAGTCTCCCACGTGAACTAAGTAGCGTCTACAGTCATCCTTTTCTGATACTTCTGTCCTAAAACCGAATTTCTGTAATACCATCATAATGTCATGTTCTTGAGATGATCCTTTCTCAACAATTATATCTAGAAGGTCTCCTTCCTTCATTTTCTTTAACTTTGAATAAACGATCAGCTGTGGAACTGAACAACAAAGTCCCATTAAATTAACTTCCACCTTCATTAGAATCACTGTCCTTATGATTTTTTCCTTCAGAGTCATCATGTATCAAATAGAAAATGTGTATCAACCCAACATTTCCTGTAACCATGTTTATTGCGTCCTCATCAAATAGCTTAGTGTTTCCGTAGTCTAGCCTTGCAGATATTAACTTGTTGCCTTCAATCACTGCAGTTAATAACCATCCTCTTCCCTCGGGGGACGCAACTATCATGGCCTTTCCTTCGGCTTCTAGAAACGAAGGAAGGAAAGATTCCACATTTCTTTCTTCCTTTATTTTGTTGAAGTACATGTAAAGTTTTCCTATTCCTCTTTCATCTCTAATTATATCTTTTACTCTAGATAAATCAATTGGAGTGTCAGCAGTTCCACCGCAAATGAACGTGAACGTTGCATAATCTCCGTTGTCCTCTATTTCGTATTTACAGTTGAAGCTTTTGGCTACCTCTGGAAGCGTGTACATTATTGCAGGGGGATTATCTACTAGAACCTCTATTGTTTCATATGGTTTTGCTGAGAGTATAGCCTTCTTCGTCTCTATCTCAGGGACAGGGCATGTCACTCCCCTCAAGTCAAGCCGTCTCATGGGTGTAGAAGCGAAAAGTTGTATTCGAGTTTTCCTTTCCTTCATGGACTTTACGTTATTCACATTGTTCAAAAAGGAAGAATACTTCTCCAAATTCTTAGCTATTCTCCACTCCATGGGCTTGAAAACAATCGATGAAATTGAGACACAATCTACCTTAACTTCAGCATCTACTGCAAGATCAACCGTGACTACGAACTTTCCGTTCTCCTCAACTATCTTAACTTGGTTTCCTTTAACATACGCGAACACATTCAAAGACGAACTCATCCATCTTAACTTAGCTGAGTATCCGTAGTCCATTTTCTTCACTTCCCTAAGTCCGTAAACTAATGCACTCTTCTTTATGTCCTTGAACACGTCAATGTGTTCTGGGTTAATTCTAGCCCTCAATTGGACACCCTTAAGATATATACTATTTCCTTAAACTTAAAAATCTATCATTTATTTCAATATTTTTTTAAGAAAAAAGTCAAGGAGTTACGTCTTATTTTATCTGTTATTAAATCAATTATATTTATAATTTATAATTTTTTTTAAAAATTATAATACTTATTAACCTTTAAGCTAAATGTTTGATATATGGACTCCTGTGGTTGTGTAACCGAAAGGAAATATGTATCTGATTTTCTAGCTAGACAAGTGTTTAGAGGGAAAGGAAAAGAGACTGGACGCGGAGAGGTGCAAGGAAGGAAATTCAAGATATTTCAGGATGAAGGGAAATTCAAGTACCAGTGCGATCAATGTGCAGTATTGATTATAACATTAGAGGCTACCTTGGAAGAAATAAACAAGGGTAACAAGAACGAGAAGCAGATCCTCGAGAGAATTAAGAGAATAAAAGGACTTACGGTAAATGACCTAATTATCCAAACCGTGAAGGAGGTGTTAAGGATTGTCAACTGATAGAAGGGTATCCTACATTGTGGAGTCCTCTTTGGGCAGCTATATTCTAGGACAAATGATAATACCACAACTTGAGGAGGGGAGACATGGTGTAGGTGTCTCTGGCATGTTCTTCATTGATAACAACGTTTACTTGCTCATGAAGGGTAACCCTATAGCTGAAAGGCTCTCTTCGCTCAGTAAATCCATGGGAATTTACCTTCAAGCCTGCGATCAATGTACGTTTATGAGAAACCTTGCAGATAAACTGATAGAAGAGGCAAGGATCGGATGCTTTCCAGACTTTTATAAAGCAATTCTAGATAAGACAGACCTAATAGTTACAATTTAAAAACAAAACACTTTTTTCAAGAATAACTGAAAAAAGAGTTTAAAAACAGACTAAGCTTTTATACATTACTTAATTTACTTAATTTATGAACTACAAGTTAATTCTCTTGGCTGGATTTGTAGTAATCCTTGCGGTTGGATTCGGTTCGGCTTATCTAATGCTCAACGTGCCTGGTGTGACGTCCTCTATTCATCCATCAGTATCTACCGTGTCTACTTCAACCTCTAGTGCGCCATCATCTCTATATTTCCTCACGTTAACTCAAAAGGGAATAGCAATGGTAATTAATCCCTCTTCTGCTGAGAGCTTTCTGGGATTTCAGCATGTGGTCAACATATCCTTAAACTCTCCAGCACAGGTATATTATTGGGAGGAAATACCTTATGGAGATACGATTTCATTGAATCAATACGTCTTTGTTCCACTTAACAACGGGACAGTAGAGATATTTAATTCAACTAACATGAAGGTAGTTGATACACTAACGGTGGGTCACTCGATTGGTTTTATAGGAGTTGCATACTCTCCTCACATGAACTACGTTGCAATAGCTGACGGTCCTTCAGGAGTTGTAGAAGTAATAAACGTACATACCCTCCAGAAAGTTTGGAGCGAGACCTTCACTATGAGCAACGGCAAGACAATGTATCCATGTGATGTAAGATGGACTCCAGACGGAAAGTATTTATTAATACCAATGAAGTTGAACGATTCCATCGTTATGTTGAATTCAGCAAATGGAAAAGTTGAAACGGTAAAGGTTACATCTCAGGGATCTGAGCCTTATATGCTTTCATCTAATCCAGAAGGAACAATGGTGGCGGTCGAATTCTCAGGTAATAACTCTGTAGGGTTTTACTCACTCCCTAGCTTATCACTCATGGGTATGGTCAGGATGCCCAGCACCGTAGTAGCTCAGAGGGGAACGTTTACTCCTAACGGTTCATATTATCTTGAGGCTTCAGCTGACTCTAATGAGGTAGCTGTAATATCGACTTCTTCTTTCTCTCTCGTTAAAGTGATTTCCCTGCCTTCAACTTCAGCCCCAGGACTGTCAGAAATAGGCATAACTCCTGACGGTCAATACGCTTATACTGTAATTCACGGAAACGTCAAGACTGGAGGTATGATAGTTCTAATATCGTTGAGCTCGTTGTCAGTATCTACACAAGTACCTTTAACCACTGCTCCCTCCATAGTTCTACCTATGACTGGGAATGCAGAAAGCTATCTAGTAGACAACGTTTTGCTACCTCCGGTCACCGGACTCCACTGTTAAGGTGTCTAGAATTGAAAGCTATAAATCCTCTCTTTTATTTTTTCTTATTCCTAGAAGCTACCGTGCTAATGCCAATAGTGATAAACGGGATTAAGGTTCTCAAGTTGTGGTACTCTCCTATGGCTGATACTGGACGGGTTACGTTTTTATATCCATTCATTGAGTTTGTAACGGCGTTCTTCTTACTCTCCTCCATCATTGGATTTCTACTTTACAGGAAAAAGGGAAGCAGGTTCATCCTTGTACGTGGTCCTATGAGGTTGAGGAACGTTATTAAGGCAGTGATAAGGGACAAAGTGGGAAGGTGGATGGTAATTGCTTACACTTTTTCATATTTCATTTCATACCTGATAACGTCTGATCTATTGCTAATCCCTGGAATTAACGTAGATTCTTACTTCACTCAACTCACCATGTTGACTTACGAGGGAAGTGGATTTAACGTATTGGAGTTCGGCAATAATCTGGCTTTAGTGGAGAGCCCTTATCTTATGTTGATGGGTATTGGAGTGGACGCTGTATTAACCTTGTCGTTGATATTATCATATTACATGATATCACTAATTTACGTGTCTATGAACTTGTACTCGTTTCCAGTTCCAAGGTCTTTCAGGCTATCTGCTACATCTACTGCAGGAGGATTTCTCACTGCTTCGGTGCCGTCCTTAGGGACAATCGCTGGAATATGCTGTTTAACTCCTACTGCAATGAATTCATTGCTTTATTTAGCTTCTGGTACACTTCCTTTAACTAAAGGGGTAGCGTGGAAGTACGGTACGTTCATCCTTGGTACATGGACAGGGGGTATACTACAAGCCTTAGCTTTGGGATCAACAGTGATTACTGGCATGCTTATCCTGGGTATCTCGGCGTATTACATCTACAAAATATCGAATAGGATAGCTAACAAATTTGAGGTGACGATAAGTGGTTGAATCTCAAAGGAGTTCATATTGGATGGTTATCTTCAGGCTTATTGCAGGGTCAATATGGATATTCGCAGGAGTTTTCGACAAACTTCTTAATCCTAACTTCTTCAACCCTACATCGTCCCAATACGTTGGATTTACTATACAATATTTTGCTGAGGGATCTCCTATAAAACAATTCCTTTATGCTGTAGCGTTTCCCCATCCAATATTGACTGGACAGCTAGTTATGATAGGTGAGATATCCTTTGGAGTTCTCTTCATGATGGGGGCTCTAACGAAGCTAGCATCTACTGTTGCATTTTATACTAACTTGGTATACTTCCTCTCTGCAGCGTGGACTGGAGCAGAGGAATATGGAATAAACCTGCTCCTAATGGCAATAGACATATATTTCCTTCTTGGTGGTGCTAAAGATTTCTCAGTTGATTCTTTGTTTCAAGGGTCCATACTTTGGTCATCGAAGTTATGGTTCGTTATAGGGTCGTTAATCTATTTAGGTGTTGTAATCCTCTTGTATCTCCATGGTTTATGAAATGTAACTAAGAGCGGAGTGAACTACCCTGCCATAACGGGCAGGGCTTCCTGCTTTATGACTTCACCTAGCAACGCAGAGGACGAAGCCCCACAGTGAGAGTCGTTCCGACCCGATCTCAAATTGTCATCGGTGTCCCAAATGGGACTATTGAATGGAGCAGAGGCGTACCACATAGTCCCTAGCTTGAACCAAGGCGTCTTGGTTACGCTTACTCCGTTAGTAACTATCATTAAACATGGATATTGTGTATGTATGTTTTTATCCTCTCTTCCCTTCTCTTTTTTATCTTAACATGGAGTTCAAAGGGGACGGAAGACCAACATGAGGAGATGGATAGCACCCTTTGCAGTAAAAATTAAATATGAAAAAATTCATATATCTAGATCCTAATCTTTTACTTTATTTTTATTTTTAAAATAAGACAAGCAATTATTATCCTTCTATATTCCTATTTGTGATAGTGGCATTCCTATTATCCAACCGTAGTTGTTAACTAGATACATTGTGTTTCCCACGATTACAGGGTTAGATATTCCGAAGAATCCGCCTACTTTGTAAACGTTAATTAACGAGCCGGTCGTTGCATTCATTACGTAAATTGAATTACCCCCTAACTGTATCAAATAACCATCTACGTAAGTTGGAGAACCTCTAGGAGCTCCGGCGAACTTTGGCGGAAGAGGAATTCCTGGTAAAACAGCCTTCCATAGCAAATTACCGTTGTCAACATTTAACGCTATTGAAAGTTAATCAGTGTTATTCCTAGAGCGAGGAACATAACTGCAGCTATTGATCCTAGTAAGTATACTCCAACAATTACATATCTTAATTTCTCGATTAATGAATTAACAGAGTCCATATCTTTAGCTCTTATTTTTCAATATAGGTTTATCTATAAACCAAACACGAATATATTTAATACATTTCCATCAACTTAGTTCATAAAATATATTTAAAATATCCTGTTCAGGAAAAAATAAACTTCCTATATAAGATTTATTAATTTAGTTATAAGATCAAATCCGTCTCTAGGTTACGTAATAAAGTTTATTTTATGTTATCAAACAATAGTATAGACATGGTTTGGAAAGAATTAAAAGATGAGGCTAAGAAATCTGTAAAGGAATTAACTGATGTAGGGAAAGAGGTAGGTAAGTCGTCTTTAAGTGCAGCTTCAGGAATAACGAAGGATGGGATAGAGATTGGAAAGGAATTAACTAAGTCGTCCATTGAATTAGGTAAATCAACTGAGAGAGAAATAAAGGATACTACAAAGGTTGCCGTGGATTCAACAAAGGAGCTCATGGAAGACCTAAAGGATGGAGTCAAGGATGCAATGAAAGGCCCTATAAGGGAAATGAAGAAATTGGGAGATAAGGATCAAGGGAAAGAAGAAAATAAATGACGTATAGAGAGGTGTATGGTTAAAATGGTAGTAAACGTGAAAATTCCACACGAATGCTCAGTCTTAACGCAGTTTATCAATATTTGCGTTTATCATTCTATAAAAGCTTTTATTGAATAACTGGTTGATCGGTATATGATATCTATAGTAATTCCAGCTTACAATGAAGAGAAGAGAATAGGAAAGACTTTGAAACAGCTCTCGAGCTTGACTAACACTGAGATAGTAGCTGTATTTGACGGAAATGACAATACCCCTCAAGTAGTAAAGAAGTTTCCAGTGAAATTATTAGTTTCAAAGAGTAGGCTAGGAAAAGGAGGTGCATTAAAGGTCGGAATAGAAAAGTCATCTTCAGGAAGAGTTTTACTCCTTGACGCGGATATGCCTATCACGAAGGAGGACATGGAAAAACTACTAATAGAGAAAGGGGATTTGGTATTGGTAAAACGAAAAATCATTGGAATGCCGTTTAAGAGGAAGTTTCTTCATAATGCTTTCATTTTCATGACTAAGTTATTCTTTCCTTCGTTAAGGGGCTTAACGGACTTTCAGGGTGGAGTTAAAGTTCTTGACAAGAGAAAAGCCTTGTCTATAAAGGACGAACTAGTGATGCAGGACTTCTTATTCGATGTTAATTTAATCTATGCTTTCAAAAGGAATGGATATCAAGTTAAGGAAGTCGAAATAAGTTACATCCACGACGAAACTGACAGTAAGATATCAAGGAACCTGCTAAAGGTGATTATGCTAATGTTCCTTTCATTGGTGAAACTTAGGGTGTTTTACTCTCCCCTGAACGGCGTACTTGAAACTAAAACCTTCATGAGAATGCAAACCTTCATTTTAAAGGTACTAAGATGAACATTTCTTCCTGAGCTAAGATATTTTATACATTTCACTTGATATATGTACGTAGATATGATATAATATCTACACAATATTCTTATAAGTTTTTTATATCTTCTTTAGTTTTCTTTGGAACGACGCTAGTTATGAATATTATGAGCAATGATGACAATAAATGAGTATAGCTATTATAATGTACAAGATAATTATCTCCCAAGCAAGGAACTCAGTAACGGTGCGAAACTGGAACTTCTTAAACTATCTTATTAATGTCAAAGTAGAGTTTCTAGGTAACATACTTCAATAATTATACTCAAATCATCTTTCAATCTTTTAAGAAGAGTACTTTTTCTTTAAACTTAATGACTGGGTTAAGAAGGGATTTAAGTAGATGGGAACTTACTTACCTTTCTTTAGGAGGTATAATAGGCTCTGGATGGCTATTTGCACCTTTGGCAGCTGCGGCTTATGCAGGTCCTTCGTCTATTTTCGCGTGGATTTTGGGCGGTTTAATGATGCTTATAATAGCCTTCTCGTATGCAGAAGTATCATCCTCTATTCCAGCGTCAGGAGGAATTGTAAGGTATCCCCATATGACACATGGAAGACTAGTTGGTTTCACTATGTCTTGGATTTACTTAATATCAGCAGTTTCTACAGTGGCGATAGAGGCTGTTGCTGCTACTACTTATTTGTCCCATTTTTTCCCCTCACTTTACGACAATGGTCTTTCAACCTCAGGGATAGTTTTAACTTACGTTCTCCTGGTTGTATTCTTCTTGGCAAATTATTTCGGAGTTAAGCTGTTAGGCAGGGTAAGTCATGGTTTGGGTTGGTGGAAGCTACTTATCCCTACTATTACTTCGATCTTGCTTTTCCTGGATTTTAACCAGAGTAACTTCGCCTACATTTTGCCAAATAACCTTGCAGGTCCAGGAGGAATAGACGGAATCCTTTTTGCGATACCTTCATCTGGTATAATCTTCTCATATTTGGGTTTCAGACAAGCTATAGAGTACGGCGGAGAAGGAAGAAATCCTCAAAGAGATATACCCTTTGCCTTGGTGTCATCTATAGCCATAGCGATGCTGATCTTCACCATGTTACAACTGGGATTTATAGGTGCACTGAATTGGAATGTTGCAGGTTTACCCTACGGAGATTGGAGCGGTTTATTAACATCGTCAATAAGTGACTCTCCAATCATCTCGCTTTTTCAAGAAGCGTCAATCTTGTCATATGTGTGGGTTTCTATCCTTGCTTTTGATGCAGTGTTCTCCCCATCTGGGACAGGGATAATATACACTGGAACAACAGCTAGGACGTTTTATGCCTCTGCAGTAAACGGTTATCTTCCGTCAGTCTTTTCAAGAGTTAACTTTAGAGGAATACCTTCTATCTCGTTGATTGTATCAGTTATTGCAGCTGCCTTGTTTCTCCTGCCCATTCCATCATGGTATTCAATAGTTAGCATATCAACTTTAGCTACAGTCCTAACTTATGTGACAGGAGGGATTGTACTTCACGTGTTCAGGAACAAACTCCCTCAGATGTCTAGACCTTACAGTTTGAGAGGATGGAAAATAATTGCACCGCTCTCAACAATAGTAGCTGGACTGTTAATATATTGGTCAGGCTTCACTACCCTCTTCTACATAACCGTAGCTTCGATACTAGGTCTTTCAATCTTCGCCATGTATCCTAGAATTATCACTGTAGCAAGTATTGTAGTTGAACTACTTGGAGCTTACTTTACAGTACAATCGGGATTCAATATCGTATTCACCTCAATTTACTTGACTTTGATTACATTTATTGCAATTCTTAGTGTTAAAATATCTAAACTTCCTACAGATGAGAAGAGAGCAGGTTACTGGATAATATTTCTGATAATGCTTCTGACGGGTCTCTCCTATGTGGGTCCCTTTGGAATAATCGACGTTATAACTTTTCCATATGATATACCCTTAGTAATCTTTGCGATGCTGGGGTTACATTTCATGGGAGTCAGGCTATCTAAGTACAGACTGGAAATACCAAACTACACTTCCATTACAAACTCGTCTGAAGCCAGGAATTACGAAGACAACTGATTTTTCCTTATCTCCAATAAAGATATATTTTATTATAAATAATATATATATATTAATTGGAGATTATCGAGAAAAGAGGTTTTATTTTTAATGTAGTGGTAATAAAAAATTATAAAACCTAGTCATTTAAATGAAGAAATCAGATCTAGAATTGCGATTCTCTATGATCTAATCTAGAACAAGAGTCCGAATGATATCAAAATATATAAAAATTCTTCCTTGTAGCGACACTAGGTTTTAGCATTTTGCCAAGGTGTGATTAAGCGTTAACACGAAGGACAAGCTTCTGCTTTCATTACGGAGAGGAGATCAGAATAGCATATGTTACTTGAAAGTCCATGTGAATTCATCAACTTCACTAGAGACCCGTCGTAAAGGGGTAGTTTACGTCCTATAACTTTGATCCAATATCCCATTTCCTGGTAATCCTTATTTTATTATTAAAAGATTAAAGACTATTACTATCATTAACGGAATTAGTTTCAATTTGCTCATTCTCTTCTAATATTTAGTTATGAACAATATGATGAGAAAAGGAATATCTGGAATCTTAGGCGCTTTAATTCTTCTAATAGTTTTGATGGGAAGTTTAACCTTAGTGTTCGTTGTGCAAAGGCAGGAATCAAGTATTTTCATAGGACAACAGCAAACTATGTTACAATCTTTATCGTCAAGTCCTATATCTGAGATTTACTCTCCTAATGGTCAACCAGAACTTATGTCGGATTCAGGAAATCCTGTGTATATAACACATTTAATACTACCAAACGGAGAAATCCTTAACGAGGACTTCACGGTTACTTCCATCCCCATCCCTGTAAGTAAATTAGAGAGCGGGTATCCTTGGTTTGTTGTAGTCACGAATGAAGGTGCAGATTATAACGTAAGCGATTTAACATTTCCTCCAAGCGATCCCTCAAATTATGAAGTAACTGGAATCTCAGAGGCCATAAAGGTTCCGCAACCACCTTTGAACGCTCCCGTAACTAAAGATTTGGAATATCTTTCCTTAAATTCAACTGTATTTTATGAGTATGTTCTACCTCAACTACTTTCCCTTCCTTTTCACAATGATAAATGGGTTCAACCTCAACTACATAACATAAATGGAGTTAGCGTAGGGGGACTATCCAATACTACTTTGATATATGAGTTTCCTCCATCCAACTTGAGCTTCGATATAGTGACAGATTACTATACACTCCAAGGAGCACCAGACTCAAACTTCGGTATAGTTTTATCAACAGCTAGCAATTCCCCTAATTATTATTTGGAATACTTTTACCTTAACTCTATTTCAAAGGACGAAGGATGCCTTTACTGGAATCAGATATATCCATCTGGAAAATCTTATAGTTCAACTTACATGATAACTCAAGTTAAGGACCCTCTGCAGGAAAATGGTTTGACGCTTTATAACTTCCAATTAATTAAAATATCTGGATCATGGTATTTAAAGATATCCTCTAATGGAAACGTTGGAGTAAACTATTGCGGCGTGCCGCTTACTGGATTTCCTCTGGCGTTCAACTTGGAAGACTATCCTTCGACCTTGCTGGTTAAATTAACTAGCTCGCCAATATATGAGGTATATGTAATAATCCCTCAGCATTCATCTGCTATGTATGCGTTAAGTGAATGAAAAAGAGAACAGTTGTATTCTTTTATATGTCTAATTTATATATATTGCTTTTTTTTCTTGTATAGCAAAAATTAAACGAAATATTATACATCTATATGTTCACTTCTCTCTTTTTTCAGCAAGCTGTCCCTAATCTGATTTATCTGCTCTATATCCTTAGAATTTAGAAACTGGGAAATCCAAGAGAAGTTTATCTTCAGGAGGAGCTCCACTATGTCTTTGCGTCTTGGATTAGATAACTTCCATTGGTCGAAAAGCTTCAATGCCTTCCTCGTCATTTCCAAAATTCCGGGATAGAGTTTTTCTAGTTGAGATGCTGTTCTCTCCATGTCGTGTTTAGGTACAGCACAGGGAGTATTTCTATTATGAATTCCGTGCACCATAGCTAAGCATTGGAGCAATCTCCTCTCAGCCTTATAAGTTCTAAAGGCTGAAAGCCTTAATTCACCCTTTTCAAGCCTACATGATGCTATAATGAAGTCGCGCAGGCTCATCCTAGCGTAAGTTTCCTTATCTCTTATAGGCATTTCTTTTTTCATTTCCTACTTTTTATTTAAAAAAGTCGTCTTCAGTTTTAGATCTAAAACTGAGGGAGTGTAATAGTCTACATTGTCAGAGATATCATGAGAGGTAAACCTTAATTTCATGAATGAGTTTTTCTCGCATGAGTGCGCTTTCTGGCATCATTAACTATGCCTCCGGTTTAAGCTCTGTGGTTTCCACTGCAGCTCTTATTGCCACCATTTATTACTACAGGAAGCAAACTCAGCTACTTCAAACTCAGCTTGAACAATTACAAGGAGAATCATCTATCCAGGAGTGTCTTCAAGTTAGGGACTCAATCATAAGGCTCCATCAAGTCCTCACACCCCTCATTGGAAAGGAAATAGAAGAAATGATAGAATTTAGACACAGACTAAACGAGGAATGTTCTACCCCTTTGAAGTGCATGGTTTACGTTCACAACTTGTTTACAAAGATATCAGACGACGAAGGAGGTCTTTCTTCCTTCACCGAGAGACTTTCGAGATTAGTAAGAGACTTGAGGTCCATGAAAGTTAAAAGATTTGAAAGATTTTCAGAGCTCATAGACAATATGATAGAGTCAATATGCGATTCTGATGAGGGCTGTAAGACCTTAGACGATTTGGAGAAACTTCAGTTAACCTTCGGGAAAGGAGATGAGTCCCAAATGAAGGAAATAGAGTCTCCCATTATTGACGATATTGAGAAAGACGAAATAAAGGAGGAGTATCTAAGGGAGGAAGTACTTGGATCACAGGAAGACTTCTTTGACGTACTGGACAAGCTTGATTTTCTTGTTGAATGTAAGTGCGGAAAAAGAAAGTGTAATGAGGTCTTTCCTATCTCCGATCTAATGGAGGGAAAAATAAACCCAATAAAGGAATTGATTGAGGACCCTGATAATTTCTGTAAAAAATATGAGGTTAGTATAAACTGTAAGGAGTTAGTTCCTATGCTAAAGGACATCGAACCTCTAGTGGAGAAAGACTCCAAGAGGCTTTACGCAATGGTTTACTTGAATCACTTGGCTAACGAGTTTCGCCGGATAGTTAACAACATAGTGTTTCCCTCCCAAGTGGACCTCAACATAAGGCTTCGAGCCGAACTTGAGAGAATAACTTGCACCAAGTTGGAGGACTGAGACACGAGTAGACTCACTTAAACGGATTAGGGTCATCTGTCCCCTTAACGTTAAGATAAAGGTCTTATGAATATTTGTCTCTTTTTCATTTTGTAGTTTCTAAATTATCCTAGAAAAGACTACGTTTGGTACTTCGCAGTCCAGTTCTAAAACTCTTGACTTTATCTTGAATTCTCCGTTTACTATAGAGATAATGTCCTTTCTAACTAAAGATATGATCTGGCTGTTTTTCAATCTATCCATGAATAGTAACATAGAGATCTCCACTTTGAACTCTTCATTTTCCTTCATAAGGAAAATTTTAGAGGGATGAAACCTGATTCTTGACGGGGGAGTCTCTATCCAATTATAAGATGTCCTCATCTTCCTGCATTTAATTGTCAACGACTCCTTGTTTTCGTCAAGAATGGATATTTCG
The DNA here is from genome assembly GCA_032834875.1 of Sulfuracidifex metallicus DSM 6482 = JCM 9184. Lineage (NCBI taxonomy): Archaea > Thermoproteati > Thermoproteota > Thermoprotei > Sulfolobales > Sulfolobaceae > Sulfuracidifex > Sulfuracidifex metallicus. The sequence goes on along the minus strand of CP135238.1, from coordinate 1,826,658 downwards.
CTTCCATCTACGTCTCCATTTCTTGTAACAAGGCTTACTGGCATATAATATCTTACATCGTCAGTTAACATAGATATCCATTCTTCACATTTCCCTTCTTCTAACAAGGAAATTTCTTTATAAAGAAATTTTATTAAAGCCTCCTTTTCTTCTTCAGTTAAACCATCACTTATTATCATTCCGTATCGTCCTCGAGGTAGTTTATGTACTCCTTTAAGAAGGAAATGGTATTACCTTCATAATTGCCTCCGTAGAAGAAATCTCCAAGTCCCTCGAAAGAGGAAGCCGATTGTCTTGCACCGCCATAGTATTTCAAATCTATTTCCATATGGGAGAGCTTCATAGAGTTCTCAGTCATTCCTTCCCACATTACAATGTCATCATGTTCCACTGCCCCTCCTGCTCCAAAAAGTCTAAGGAATGTCTCTCTGCTCTTTGTTTTTAGTTGGTTAGGCTCGTCAATGTCAAATGCCATCCATGTCCATATCTCAGTTTCTGTATTAGATATTGGTCTCCAAACCCTGAAGACCAATATGGGAACAGGGGGTTCCTTTTCAGAAGGCGAGTAGGCAACGTTTCCTATTGCTAAGTTGGGGAATATATGACCTAACATTTCGTACGTAGCATACTTAGTCCACACTATAAACTCCTCTCTGGAAAGTTTGTTCTTTGCCTTTTCTAATAAGTTAGGCCACCAGATGGGATAGAATAAAGGTCTAGGTATGTCAGGGAAATCGTCGCTTGAGGGACCAGTGAACAGAACACCATGTCCTCCTTTTAACCTTATAACTCCTGTAATGGAAGTTAGTCTCAAGTCTTGAATTCCTACCCCAACTTCCCTGAGCCATCCATGAGCTGTCAAAAAGTGCCACGCATCTCCTATGAAATTATCTACTATGGTCTTCCAATTTGCCCTTATTATCCAGCGCTGAGGAGAGGAGAATTCTAATCCATCGCTCCTCTTAGCTATCATGTCTATGTAAAACTTTACATCGCCTAAGAACTCCTGAAGGTTTTTCTTTGGCTTTATGGAGCAGAAGATTAATCCCTCATATGTTTCGCACGAAATTGGTATAAGACCGAAATCTGAAGTATCCATCTCTCCATAGATTGTGTTTTGCATCGGTGCACCAAGGAAATTTCCCTTATGTGAAAACGTCCATCCATGATACTGACAACGAAATATATCACCTCTTCCAGCGTCCTCTCTGAGTATTTTAGCTCCACGGTGAGGACATAAATTGAGGAATCCCCTCACGTGGTCCTTGTTGGTCAGGATAACCGGAATATCTCCCACGTAACGTTGTAGATAATCCCATCTTTGGAATTCTGAGGTATGACCCACAAATATCCATGACTTGGTGAAGAGTTTGGTTCTCTCCATCGCATAAATGTCTTTGTCTGCAAACAACCATAACGGAACTAAGTTTCTGTTCATTGAATCTGCAGATTTCTTTAATCTATCAGTTAACTTCACTGATAGCACCCTTTATGAAGTGGGTGTATACGTTCAGAGTGTTCTCAAGTTCACTTTCCTCCACAAACTCGTTATATACATGAGAATTGAATTCATTTCCAGGTCCGTAACAAAGTGATGGTATGTTCCTAGCTCTAAAAAGCCTACCATCGTTATCCGCAGGATCTATAACCTCTACCAAGTTCTTTCCTACTTCACGAGCTGATTTTAGGAATAGTTCCTCCCATTTTCCAAGATAATAATTAGGTTCAGTTGAAAACTCTACTTCAAAGCCCATTTCTCTGATTAATTCTGATACATAATTTATATCTACTCCATGTGGTATCCTAATGTCAAGCTTCGCTGTAGAATGATCTGGAACCATAGTAGGTACAGTTCCTGAGCTTAAAACTCCCACACTAATTGTAATTTTAATAGTATCTTCTCCAAATATACGCTGACTATTGTTGTATGCCTCCCTAAGTGGTTCTGGTATCTTCACTGACATATTACTTAGCATGTTCTTTAATTTCTCCAGTGAGTTTAGGAGATTAGTCAGAGAACTTTCTCCCCTCCAAGGCAAACTGCCATGTGCAGTCTTTCCGGCAATATTAATTCTAGCTATGATCATACCTTTTTCTCCCACTACCAAATTAGTAGAGCCTGAAGGTTCGCTAACAAGGACTAATGAAGGCTTTATCTTATTAACATAAATCGACGTGCTATGAAGGGATCCTACTTCCTCGTCAGGAGAAAGAAACATCCCTAATTGGTTAGGATACTCTTTCAATAGCTCCATAAATACTGCTACCCCTCCCTTCATATCATTTGATCCTCTACCCATTACTTTTCCATTTTCAATTTCTCCCGAAAAAGGAGGAAAGTTCCAAGCCTTTTCGTCTCCAGGAGGAACAACGTCGAAATGACCCAACAGTAGAATTTTTGGATCTGTAGCGCCCGCAATTATAGATGGCCACCCATTGTCTAGATCCAAAACTTGGACTTTAACATCGTTCTCCTTCAACCAACTTGCTATAAATACTGATGCCTCTTTTATTCCCTTAGAATTCAAGAATGGCTCCATGCTCACAGAGGGATACTTGACCAATTCTGATGTTAGGTATGAGACTTCTCTCATTCTGGTGGCACCTCTTTAAAGGTCATTTCCAGATCTATTCCTTGCTTTAATCTTATCCTTCTTATCACCTCATATGCAACTATGCTTACTATAGGCATTCCTACAATTATTCCAATATTTAAAATTAAGTTTGTTGGAAATATTGCGCTACCGAAGGTAGAATATGCAACAACTCCATAGCCTACAAGGAAGGCCACAGTTATGGCTATCATTAATGCTGAAAGTATACCGTAGCGAACCAATTCTTTACCTGCACCAAATTGGGAGTTTTTACCCATCTTAACTGCTGCCAAAGAAGCTGTAAAATACTGATACATTAAGTAAATGATTGTTGAGGTTATAGCACTGATAGTTAGACCGAAGTATATTTCCATAATATCAAAGAACACAGCTAGAATGTAAATTGTACTAATCGCTATTATCGGGGTTCTGAGCTTTTCGCTAACCTTAGAGAAGATCGTAGGAGCCAACCAGTCAAAAGAAATTGCAAATAAAGTTCTAGATGGTATGGAAGTTTGAATGATAGAATATAATACATACCATGTGAAGGCGCTAGCTATCATTAGAATTAAGATTGGCAAATTCTTCAGAAACGGTAATGCGACATAACTTAAAAGTGAAGTTGTAGCTATAGGGATTCCAACTCCATTAGGAGAGTCCCAGCCATTTATACTTGTATAATTGTAGAAACCTTCACCTACTACCAACTGAAGGAGAGCTATAAGTATCACCGAGATAAAGGCTATTATTATATAAGAAATTACTAGTCCAGAAAACATTGATCTTTTTGCGCTCTTTACCTCTCCTCCGAAATATGTTGGAGCATTATTATATGCATAAAGAAACGCTACTAGAACTGAGGCTAAGACCATGGTAGTTACGATGTTTATGTGAGGAGAAACCGTTGCCATAGAGGAGAGTGACTGATACGTAGGTCCGCCAAACTGTGTAGAAACGCTATTAAATACCTGGGAATATCTTCCTGCAACGAGTAATAGACCTCCTATCATCGCTGCAGTTCCAAGTATTTGAACTATTGTAAGCGCTGTAATTATCCTTGCAAAATACTTAGTTCTAGCTATAGAAACTAAGAAAGATATTGTCAATATCACTATAGTTCCAGCTACAAAAGGAAGCCCCGTTTCATTACTAAAGGAAAAATCGTTCGCAATGGTTATTAAGGCTGGATCGTGAAAGTACACTCCTAAGATCTCCAATGAGGGCTGAACGGCAAGAGGCAACTCCAGCTGAGCTACAATAGGATTTCCCGTAGCAAATGCAAAAATATTCGAAAGTGCTTGTAGGAATCCCCATTTAGGACCCAGAGCCCTTGATATATAAATATAGTCTCCTGCAGATCTAGGGATTAACTTAGATAGAAAATAATACATCATCAGTACTGGAAACATCATAACGGCACCGACTATGCCAGCTAACAACCAGCTAGCACCTATCAAGAGAGGAGCGAAAGTTAATGGGTATGCCACACCTCCAGCAGGACCCAAATAGGAGAAGTTCATAGAGAATGCATCAGTTGCTGATATTTCTCTAATCAGTCCTGAGCTTTCTCTAACGAAAAATTTTTGACCTTTACCTTTTGAAGAGTTTTGCTCTCCCATAAGAAGGTCAAGCTTTTAGATAGTTAATAAATATAATAGGTATTCTAATGAGTCATTTCTATTTTTTTATGCTCGTAATCGAATCTATTTTATCATATTGTTGAACATGTATTTTATTCATAGGAGGTTTCCTTGGATATTATTCAAGTTAGATACAACAGTATTCTCTATTTTAATTATTCAAGGGTACTTTCAATAACTAGTAACTCAGATTCCTTCTTCATATTTTGAGCATATAGATAGAGAAATAAATAAGACAGTTCAGAATTGATGTGGAAAACTCTAGTAGTGTGATATAAGTTTATGAGTTATTTTTTATACTCGAATATGACTATATCATATGCTAGGAAATAAGGTCTACGAGCTCCTCAGCCAGTTCACGGATAGGATATATGGTAATCCTGGCACAACCGAACTATCTTTTTTAAAAGGTAAACCTGAAAGCTTCAAATACTTTCTAGCTCTACACGACGGTATTGCAGTTGGAATGGCAGAGGGATATTACCTAAAAGAAAGTAAATTAGGTATAGTTAACCTTCACGCCTCCCCTGGACTTTCTAACGCAATGGGGTTCATAAACACCGCATTTTTAGATAGATCTCCTCTTCTAATAATAGCAGGACAACAATCGTCAAAATTCCTTAACGACGAGCCACGTCTATACGGTGATCTAACAAGCATGGCCAAACCTTTTACTAAGGGCTCTTTTGAAGCTAAAAGCGAGGACGAGGTAATACGTCTTCTAATGAGAGCATCAAAATTAGCCCTAACTCCACCATATGGTCCTGTTATGGTATCAATACCTGAGGACCTACAGTTAAAGGAGGCTACAAGAGATGAAAGGAGGAAAGTTAAACATGATGTCTCCTTATGTTGTAATGAGGAAAGTGTAAAGGAAGTAGTAGAAAGGGTGAACTCCCACGAAAGAGTAGCTTTAGTAGTAGGTTATGAAATCGACGTATTTAATGCTCATGATGAGCTTAACGACTTTGTTATTAAAGGTGGTTTACCAGTTTATGCTGAACCATTTTCATCTCGTGCTCCATATAGTGGAGATTCGAAATTTTTCATGGGAGATCTTCCCAGACGTAGTAGCGAAATAAATAATGTACTAAAGGAATACTCAATGGTATTAGTGATCGGAGGATCTCTAGGAAATGTTTTGTTCCCAGACGATGAGATCTTAAAGGGAAAGGAAGTCGTTCAAATAACTCAAGACTGGATGGAAGCTAGTAAGAGACCTTGGGATACATTTGTATGTAATCCAAAACAGTTCTTAAAGTTAGCATCCATTCATATTTCTCAGCATAAGTTCGTAGGAAAGAAGGTGGAAAGGAAACCCAGTCCAGTGGATAAAATATTCCAAGAACTCAGTGGAGTATCCCAAAGATATGCAGTATTTGATGAAGCCCCATCATATAGGGAGGCATTAAGAGCGTCTTTAGGGTATAGGAGGAACTCGTTGTTTTCTAATAGAGCTGGATTTATAGGATGGGCCATTCCAGCAGCGTTTGGTTATGCTTCTGCAGGCGGAAGTGCATTAGTAGTAATAGGAGATGGTAGTTTCAACTACAGCTTCCAAGCTCTATGGAGCGCACAGAAATATGGAGGAAGAATGAAGGTTCTTGTAATAAATAATAGCGGTTATAACTCACTAAGGGGTTGGTCAGGCCTTAAAGATGATATTCTATCTCCCGAGACTTCCCCGTGGAAATTAGCATCAAGTTACGGTTTTGAGGCAAAGGAATTCGACGATTATAAAAGAGGTTTAGAGTGGTTATTATCCGATGATGCCCAGAAATTGGTAGAACTAAGAATAAATTAGAGATAATATTACATTTATAGAAAGGGATAACTAGAATACACTAAGATATTTCTTTTCTTATGATCATTAATAAATTATTTTTATTTCAATCACTGTATCTATATAATATTGTCTATATAAATTTAGGAAAAGTTAACTTTTCAGTCTACAGTACCGATTTCAGGTTTTATATTATTTATAACGTAGTTTCTACCATTCAGTACAAGTAGTGGCATATAATGCAACGAGCTTCCATCATGCCTTAATACTACTAGTTGGGCTTTTTCCCCCTCCTTGATTACTGGCGGATTTACATTTATTGTTCTGAAACCGTTCTCAGTGACCACTTTTAGGGGACAGTTCCATTCTGCTGTTCTACATATTTCCATCACCCTTATCATGTTAAATGTTCCTAAAGGATATACTACATCACTTACATTGTCACTACCTAAAGATACGTTTACCCCATGTTTAAGGAGATAGTTAACTCTAGCCATTCCTCTAGGGATATTGATATTAGCATATCTACCTTGGAGATAAAGGTTTGTTTCTGGATTAACTACAATGGATACTTCGGTCTCCCTAAGTTTATTCACTAAGTTGAAGAAGCTTGCCCCCTGATAATGGGTAGATGTTATATGACTCAGGGCAGTTTTAGATCCCCCATTTCCTTTTCTTAGCCTCTTCTATCATGTAGTGAGCAAAATCAGACTCTGGGTCGTCTATTTCGTCCACATGGCCATCAACCAACTTGTCGTATCTCGTTGCAAGATCCATTACAATCTTAATCGGCCTGATCCCTTCTTCATATGTATCCTCGTGATGAGGCAACATTCCTACTACCTCAGCCCCATGCTTGAGAGCCAATTCTAGCTTCTCCTCGTTATCCTCAAAGAAAAGGGAAGGAGTAGGAAAAGCCACTACTTGCATCTCAACTAAAGGATTACTCCTTATTCTTAGCATTTTAAACGCTATATCATTTATCAGGGGCTCATGAGTCCTAACAAACAGTATTCAACTGAGGAAAAGATCCCTTTCAATTCTCTCCATCCTGCTCCTTAAGTCCTCCTCCGTTATTTTGGGTAAAACGTCCTCTCTCAGGATTTGAACTGCATCTAGCAGAGTTCCCGTCTCGTTCTTCCTTCCATATCCCAGAGTCATTGCATATCCAAGATGGGAATGCGAGTTGATAAAAGGCGGAATTAGAAGTCTACCCCTTGCATCAATAATTGATCCGTCTTTTCTCCTGCAATCTATACATTCAACTATACCTTCAGAGTTCACGTAAACGGAATGTTGCTTTCTGTCGCTTACGAAAGTCACATTCTCAATTAGCATGTATTTTAACACATATGACTGGGTATAAAAATCGACTTGAAAATACCAATAACGTTAATCTATTAGTATGAACATACAGTCTAGCCAACTTCCTTCATTAAAGTACGTCAGTAAATGATAATGTTATGGAGAGAAGACAAAATTAAACTTTAGACTATATAATGAATCCAAAGGCTGTTAAGTTGAGATGTAGTTCAATTATGAAACTTAAATCATCATCTTCCCTTCTTCGATTATGTTTAATAAATAACACGCTCTGTTATAAAGTTTTAATTATTTTCGGTAACCATAATCCAGAAAAATAGATTTCTTTTACGGTAGTTACCGCCATCATTTTCTCATGACTAAACCTTAAGAACTAGAGAAATAAGTAATATGGTAGAAAATGGAACTCGACGAAATAGACCTTAAAATATTATTGCATAGACATGTGTATCAGCTAAAAGTGGAGCTTGTTCCATGGCCATTGTAGTTTCTATTCCGATTCTTGGAGTACTCAATAGCTGCGACAAATTCTCATGATTATAAGAAACGTAACTTACGAAATCATGAGATATCAGGAACGATGCTAGATAAGTGTAGTTTCCGCTTACCGTAGAACCAGAGGGACTTTCTCCTATACTACTTTCTTTTCCACCGTGAATTAGCATAGAATATAGTATAAAAAGCGATATTATAACTATTATAAAAAGGAAAATTGAGCCCAGCACTCTTTTATTTATTCTCATGAATAATGTCAATAGGTCTTAATATAAAAGCAAATTCACTGAACTTTTTATTAATGTTCAACCTGAACTAGTGATTTATAACGCTGAAATTTAACGGTTTATGTGATTCTTGGACTAGGGCTATGTCATAGATAAAAGGTATCGAGACTTAGTTTTAACTATTTAGCATATAATTATGTTTTTTTTTAAAAGAGAAAAAATAAGCCGAATCTTATCCTTTAAAATCAAGGTGGGAAAAAGGAAAATAACCTTGAATTTAACAAATAATAGACGAATCATGTATAGATATGTAAGGATATTATGGAGGATAGATTAATAAACTTATTAAATTGAATTGAGAAGGTACAAATATTTACATGTTTGATAAATTATTTAGATTATATATTTAAAATAAAAACTAGATTTAGCTAATTATAAATAATATTATATTTTATATTAATCTTAATATAAAATTCTAAATAACAGTATTTTAGTTTATTCTTTTAAATAAATTATATATTTTCTCGATAATTTTTCTATAAATTTCCTTCGTTATAAATAGTTTAATCTTAACGATATTTTTTATGACTATATTTTAATCTTTTATATTAATTAAAAGTGGTATGCTAATCTCTTTTTACGTCTAGCACGTTGAGTTAGTTAGGAAAAAGTTATAATATGAAAAACTAACATCTATCTATCTCTTATCATGAAAAAACGTCCTTTTTATTTTATTATAGAAAATAATTCATAGGAATGCTTATAAAAGGTTAATGATATTAAAAAGTTAATGAAGAAACTAGTAGCTTTCTTCGTGTTTGCCATTTTCCTTTTTTCTTCGTTTCAAGTGATGGGAATCGCATCCAGTCAATCAACAAGCTATTACTATATTACTACCAGCTCACCTAAGTACTCAATCGTCCCTGGTTCACAGTTTGTAGAGCCACTTCCTTCAAACTACAGCATTCCTTTTGCAATTCTTCTAAATTTTACTCAATATTCCTCGTTAATATCTATTACAAATCAGATAATTCAGCATAAAGCTAATTACTTATCTCCTGGAGAATTTAGATCGGAATATTATCCATCTCAATCATATAAGGAAGCTCTAGTTAAGTATCTGCAATCATACGGAATAGTTGAAACCGGCGATTACGGTCTAATACTCACCTTTAACGGTACAGTGGGTGAAATCGAACATGCTTTCAATACTTACATAAATGTTTACTATTATCCGTATCAAAATCTCTATTGGTATGGTTTGGTGGGATTCACTAACATAGGGCCTTTCTATTATTACACAAATAATGTTACACCATCACTTCCTTACAACGTAGGAAAATACGTGCTAGGAATAGTTGGGATAGATAATCTAGATCCCCACGTTTATCCTGCAATCGAGACCTCATGGGAAGCCTCTATGACACATCAAGCTCAAAGCCCTGGTATAATCTCCAACGTCATAGTAACGCCTTCAGTAGTTGCAAGTTACTTTAACTTCACTAAGCTATATGAAAGAGGCTTCTTAGGTAAGGGTGTAAGCATAGCAATAGAGGGACAGCCTGAAGGCTATATAAATGAAAGCGATATTTACGCTTTCTGGAATGAGTACGCCATCGTTCCGCATACCGGAAAGTTAAATGTGATCTCATTAGGCAATGTGGCTATATCTCAGTCAGGCGAGAACGAACTTGACGCAGAATGGTCCGGGACTTTCGCTCCTGCCTCCAACATTTACGTAGTCTTCAGCAATGGCTACGTAGGAGGGGCCTTCATTAGTTGGTAACTTGTTGAATTATTACTATGAATACTATTACATGGTAAATTACATAGATCCTCAAGTTATATCAATATCAGTAACTGTTCCAGAATCCTTCTTGAGCTCTTATTATCCAGCCATGTTATATATGATCCATAACATGATGATACAAGCTGTAGATGAGGGAACTGCTGTCCTTGCAGCTTCAGGCGATTGGGGCTTTGAGAGCGATAATCCTCCACCAAACTTCCATATAGGAACTTATAACACAATATGGTACCCTGAAAGTGATCCTTACGTGACTGCTGTTGGCGGGATATTTCTAAATGTAACTGCAAACGACACAGTTTATAGCGCAACGGGATGGGACTATAGCACTGGAGGAATCAGCACTGTGTTTCCAGCTCAGCCTTACGAGTTAACCTCCCTGATTCCATTCACTCCGCCAGTTCAGAGAACTTATCCAGATATAGCGTTCGTTTCTGCTGCGGGATACAACATAACTGAATACGGATTCGGGTTGCCTTTAATCTTTCAAGGTCAGCTGTTCCTATGGTATGGTACAAGCGGAGCTGCACCAATGACTGCAGCCATGGTAGCATTGACGGGTGAGAGATTAGGAGCATTGAACTATGCCTTATATCATATATCTTATTCTGGAATAATTCTAACTCCTCACGGAATAGTACAAGGAATGCCTGCATGGATACCAATTACCAAGGGAGCTAATCCATTACCTGCACATTACGGGTGGAACTTTGTAACTGGACCAGGAACTTACAACGCTTACTCTATGGTCTACGATCTAAGGCTATACAATGAAATAGCAAGCCTATAAGTTAACTATTTATTTTAATATACTTTTTTTAATTGAATGTAATTCTCTTATATTTAAAAATTTTTTACAAGAACATCTAAATAGCATGAAGAGTCACATATAGCTGTTTGAACGCAGGCTCTTTACTTACTGGGTCTGCTTTCCAGTCCATAAGTGCGTTGGCTAATCCCCAATGAAAAGGCATGTAAAGTACCCTTCTCTGTAACTTGTTTGATACCTTAACCCTAGCAACTAGACAGTTCTCACGACTTCTAATTTTTATCATTTCACCATCATCTATTCCAAGCTCCTTAGCGTCCTCCATTGAGATCAACAATGCATCTCGAGACAAGTTAGTTAACATATTCAGCTTCCAACTCTTACCCGTCTTACTTGTTGTATTCCATTGTGTTGATAATCTTACAGTAATAAGATTGAAAGAATTATGATCAAGGTATTCGACAGGGTTCAACTGAAATCCCTTAGTTTTGACTGCAGTGGGAACGAACTCTCGTCTATATCCATGTTTGAGGGTTTGATAGTCTGTATCGTTTAAATCTATAGGAGTTCCCCTGAAGGCTGACTTCATTTCTTGAAAAATATCATACGTGGATGAGAACTTCATGTTTTCAGCTCCTAAAGACATTCCTACCTTGGACAAAATTTCCCAGTCAGGTTTAGTCTCATTTGGTGGATCGTAAACTTTGGATAAATAGGAAACTGTCTTATCTCCAGAAGTACATATGCCGTCCCTCTCTCCCCATCCTGAGGCAGGTAAAATGACATCAGCTTCTCTGGCCGTTTCAGTCATATATACGTCCTGAACAATTACCGTATCTACGTAGGAAAGAGCTTCTTTAAAACGACGAGACTCAGGAACGGAAACAACGGGATTACTTCCTATGATCCATAGTACTCTTATCTTATGTTCTTCAACTAGCTTATGAAGCTCAGTAACGGTCCAATATTGTCTCGAAATGGTTAGCCTAGGTACGTTCCAGAAATCCTCCATGAAATTAACGTCGTCTTCCTTGTCTACGTATCTGAAGCCTGGCAACATTCCAGCCAACGCTCCTGCTTCTCTCGCTCCCATGGAGTTATGTTGCCCGGTTAAGGGAAGCACCCCTCTGCCCTCGCCGTGAAGATTATTGGAAATTGCCGCTAAAGTAATAATTGCTATTCCAGTATCAGTTCCGTTTACAGTTTGATTTACTCCCATCCCCCACATGAAAAGTACTTTACCTGAAAGCATATTTGCCATTTTCTTTATCATAAATTCTTCAATTCCAGTAACCATGGACGCTTTGGATGGATACCATTTCTTGGCGAAACCAACGAAGTCCTCTCTTCCTTCTAGGTTTGATAGATCAGCCTTACCAAGCTCTAAAAGCTGATTAGCAATACTAGCTAGCAACACTATATCAGTTCCAGGCCTTATCATGGCAAAAATGTCAGCTGCTTCAGCACTTTCAGTCTTCACTGGATCAATAACTATTAGCTTGGCATTTCCTCTGTTCTTTCTTTTCAATATTCTATTCCATATTACTGGAAAGTTAGATGCAGGATTTACTCCTATCAAGAAGATAACGTCAGCACTGTCTATGTCATCATAGTTGGCCGTTGGTAAAGGAACCCCAAGGGAAAACTTTAAGGCTGAGGCTGCGCTTGCCATACAAAGCCTAACATTTGAATCGAATACTCCTGTACCTATTATACCCTTTCCCAGTTTAACTGCAACATATTGATCCTCAGTAGGAATCTGAGCTCCTATGTAAAATCCTACAGAATTCTTGCCGTATTTCCTTATAGAGGACTTTATCTTATCGCTAACATAAGATATTGCACGTTCCCAATCAACATCTCCGGTGGGAATAGTAGGAGAAGCTAGCCTTTCTATGTCCTTAACTTCGGACAATATTGATGCTTTAATACACATGCTTCCCCTGTTAGTTATATGGTCAGCCGGAAGTACCTTATTTCCGTTAATCTCAATTCCGCATCCCACACCGCAGAAAGGACAAATACTTTTCATTATTTTGTTTATACTTATCAATGATCTTTAAGAGTTATCCTTTTTTATATTTTAACTTTTTATTTATAATGATGAAATTCCTTTAAATGGAGGTTAGAATTGAGATTGAAATATAAAGTTTTCATCAGTTTCGTCTTCTTAATGTAAGACTCCTATATAAAATAATTAAACGTGGCTAGAGTAGGTTATATTTGACTTAAGTATTTTAAATAGTATTATTATTATTAAAAAATAACTCCTCATGTAGTTTCAGTGCTTACTTTGATAGATCTATAGATATTTTTTATAGTAAAACCGATTACGCGTTGAAAACGTTGATTGATAGCTAAAAACTATAATTATAGAAAAAAATTATTTAGATAAATGGTGTACAATATTTAAAACATGTCAAGAGTAGATCGTCATCTGTGAAATATTGGCTGGACTAAAGTATAATGGAACTCTACCTATTTTTGCAAGTACATTATCCTTTTTTACAACATTCATGGCATGGACAGCTTATGGTCCTTTAGGACCAGTATTCAAGAAAGACTTTGGTTTATCCCTAATACTTTTAGGAGTTATATTGGGTGCCCCTAAGGTCCTTGCTCTTCCAACTAGATATATTGCAGGCATACTATCTGATTGGATTGGCGCAAGATCTACTATGATAGTTTTCTTGACAATATCCATAGCAGCATTGTTTATGACTTCGTTCTCAACTTCCTTTGTGCAATTTCTTGTTGCAGCTTCTCTTCTTGGCGTAGCTGGGGGAATATTCCCTATTGGTATAGCATATGTGGATAGAATGTACGAGAAAAACATTGGGTCATTGCTGGGAATTTATGGTGGGATAGGAAACGCTGGTAGTGCCGTATCTGGAATTGTTGTTCCATTACTTTATGATAAGTTTGGATTCTTCGGAGTATTCTCTGGACTTTCAAGCATTCTAGCCGTTCCCCTCGTAGCTATGTTAATAGCTCCTTCCGATGTAAATAAACTCAAGGAAAGAACTAACTTTAGGGAATTTAAAGAATCCTTAGGTATACTCATTTACACTGGGCTCGCAATATCTTTCTTGATAGGTACAGTAACCGAGAACGGTTCTCTATCTAGGGAGGCACCTCTAGAAATAGGATTAACTCTAGCCATACTCGCTATAACATTCATACTGTACGGTAAAAACACCGGCTCTTTATCATACATTTATTATCTTACGTTCGGGGGATTTTTAGCTGTTGGACTTTGGATACCTACTGTCTTCGTTTCACTCTTTAAGACTTCTTTGCTTGAAGGTGGAGTTATACTTTTCTTCTCCGTTATATCTGCAGCTATCTTTAGACCGTTAGGAGGAGCTCTAGGAGACAGAATAAAAGGTAAAAAATCGTCCTTGATAGGGCTAATCATGATTTTAACAAGTTCAGGACTAGCCTTCATAGGATTAACCGAAAAGTCACTTTTACTGTCAATTATCTCCTTCATATTTTTAGGTTCGGCTTTAAGCTTTACAAACGGTGCAGTATTCAAGATGGTCTCGGAGGTGTATCCTTCAAAGAAAATGGGATTAGCAGCAGGCATAATAGGAGGAATCGGAGGATTCGGAGGATTCTCAATTTCTGCAGGAATAGGATTAGTAGGTTCCCTCAATCTTACTCTTGTACCTCTAATCTTCGTTCCACTAACATTAGCAGCAATATTAATTTTATCGAAGATTGAGAGAGGAAATTCATAAAATATAAAAACAAGAATTTTATTTAAGCTATTATATAACAGTTTTAACTTTAATCTTTTTCTAGTTAATCATTATTCAATATCAATTAGAGTCTACTACTTCATAATTATGAATTATAAAAGTTCTGCTTTACATTAATTTCCAATTGATTATAATATTATATATAAATTTAAGAGATTACTACATTTAATACGATAAATTACAAGTGAATCTTAATAATCTCTAAAGCATTTTTAAACATAATATAATCCCGAATTTCATGATCTATTTTATTAACGTTATTCATCATCAGGGAAGGATTTGATACGGTAAATGGATGATCAGTTCCAAAAAGTACTCTCTCCTTACCTACAGATCCAACTAGAAAGGAAAGCTCCTCTTCTCTGTAAAGCACTGAATCAAAGTAAACTCCTTTCTTTATAATATTCCATGGCTTATCCTCTGTATAATTAAAAACCTCCTTAAGTAAGTTTACTCTTCCAAGCTGATATGGGATGAAACCACCACCATGGGGTGCAATGATCTTAATGCCATCTCTCCAATTTTTAATCATTTTTAAAATAACATAAGTAGTCTCAAAAGGAAATGATGCTATAACTGAAAGTACACCTTCGTTTTCTCCTGTCTTAAGTGTACCAGGATGCAAAAGAATCGGTTTACCCAACCTTGATATAAGGTCCAAGAGTTCCTTATACTTATCGTCTGCTATAGTTGAGCCATTTATTCCAGTTCCAATGACGAAGCCTTGGAGGTTGAGCTCTTTAATGGCCCTTTCAGCCTCCTCCATCGAAGCCTCAATGTCATTTAGTGGCAAGGTGGCGAATCCTCCAAAATAAGATGGATATGATCTCATAATGGAAGATATCTCTTCATTACATTTCTTTGCAATCTCAATTTCCTCCTTCTTATCCCTGATGAAGTAAGTCCAAGGATTTGGAACTGATAGAATAGAATATACACGGTTATCCATTCTTTTGATTTCCTTTAATTTGGCTTCAATGTTAACTATTCCAATTCCAGCAGCTGATTTCCTTCCTTCCCATGTTAAAATTGCCGTATTTCCTTGTAAGTTTAAAGTTCCAATTTCCTGAAGTTTTTGGACAAATGCCTTAGGATAAAAATGCGAATGAACGTCTACTATAATGTCCATGTATGTAGTAATGATAGGGTTTTTTATTTCTGCAAGATTCTAGGCTGAATTCTATACAAAACATTGATAATCTTTTTCAGGTTAATTACACTTAATGTTAAAGATTTTATGATCATTTACGTAAATTCTTTTTATAATTTGACCAGCATTTTAACGCTTTAACATCACGGGCTTAATCTGTCATTATATTTAAAAAATTTTTATTACAAAGAAGGTAATTCTTAAATAATTTTTTAAAATTTAAATCTATCTATGAGGTTCGCGGATAAGTATAAATCATATTATCCAATAAGGTATAAAGGAATATACACAAGCAGAGGGGACAATGATTTAGTTTCAGTTAGAATAAGACAAGCTGAAGGAAACGATCCCAGCAAATGGACACATGATCAATTAAAAGGTCTATGTGAAATATCGGAGGAATACGGGAACAGTAAGGTTCATTTTACAACCAGAGGAGATGTTGAGCTATACGGTATTCATGAAGGAAAGTTAAATGACGTTTTGAAGAAATTAGAAAGTTTAGGTTTGGATCCTAGGGACTCCTGTGGAGCCTCAGTAAGAAACGTCATGCCTTGTCCGTCTTATTTATGCCCATTAGCTATGGTCGACGCTGTATCTATCTCCAGGAGGATTTCAAGGAGATTCCGTCACAATCCAGATTATGAATATCCCTCATTACCTAAAAGAGTTAAGATAACTGTTTCAGCTTGTAGAAAAGGCTGTGCAACTCCTGGTATAATGGACGTTGGGATAGTCGCCAGAGATGATGGTAAATTCGACGTATACGTTGGAGGCGGAGTCGGAGATCATGCTTTTCAGTCCGTTATGCTATTTCAGGGAGTGGAAGAGGATAGACTTGAGGGAATAGCCATATCCGTGGCTGAGCTCCTAAAAAGAGAAAAGGAGAAAAGAGGATTCAAATGGGTCCTTAATAAATACGGTATTGAGAAGACTAAACTTCTACTTGAGGAGATAATAAGCAACGTTTCTCCTATGTCTCCAACCAGAGGAGAGGACAGAATAAATGCTAAAATGATAGCTAGATTTCCAACCAGGGGAGGCTGGCTCAACTCCAGTGAGGTGATGGAAATAGCTAAGATAGCTGAGGATAACTATGGGTTCGTCGTACTTTTCAATAAACAAGTTGTTGAAGTTCCACTAAAAAAGGAGTTGAGGACTACGTTAAACTATCAATTGATTGATCCATTCGATTATGGTGACCTTAAGGGAGATGTGGAGTCTTGCATTGGGAACGATTTCTGTCCTCCTGCAATAGTGTCAACAAATAACGTGGCAGAAGGAATACAGAAGATCTTGAGAGAAACTAAATCAGGACTTAACGTAAAGGTAAGCGGATGTTCTCATTCATGTGGAAGACATCAGATAGGAGAAGTAGGTCTAGGAGCTTCAATGAGGGAAGGACGACCTAAGTTTAAGATCTATATTGGAGGGGACAATTACAAGTTAGGAAAGCTAGTTGGAGAAGTTGACGCTGATAGATATGACGAAGTGATAAGGGTATTAAGTTCCATAGATGAGGACAAGATTAGAAAAAGTAAAGTCGACGAAATAGAGTCCTTGCTATCAAAAGTTCCATCCTTTGTCAAGAGTGAAGATTAGAATATGAATGTTAAGAACTGTTAGTTGAAAAAGATTTTTACATCATTTCTTGTTTTCCGCCTCATATGAGGATCATCTTTTTAAGTTCCCCGATTTTACTTTCTCAATGTCTTTAGAAGAGGTTAAGGAAAAAGTCGTAGAAATAAGAAGAGAAATACACAAGCATCCTGAACTCTCCTACAAGGAGTTTAAAACATCAAAATTGATAGCTGACGTTCTTACCTCGCTGGGAATAGAGGTGGAAACAGGAGTAGGTTTACCTACGGCAGTTGTGGGAAGGCTAAAGGGTAAGAAGGTAGGTAAAACTGTTGCGCTTAGAGCTGATATGGACGCCTTACCAGTGAAGGAGGAAACTAGCTTGCCGTTCAAATCCGAAGTTGAAGGAGTAATGCACGCATGCGGTCATGATACGCATGTGGCTATGTTACTGGGTGCGGCGATGATTCTATCAAGGGAAGATATCCAAGGTGAGGTAAGGTTTCTCTTTCAGCCAGCTGAGGAGGACGGAGGAATGGGAGGAGCAAAGCCAATGATAGAGGCTGGTGCCATAGACGGGGTGGACTATGTTTTTGGCATACATATCTCAGGGTCATATCCGGCAGGGGTTTTCGCGACCAGGAAGGGTCCGTTCATGGCACTCCCAGACTCATTCAAGATAGAAATTCATGGTAGAGGAGGACATGGATCTGCACCACAGGAGACTGTGGATCCGATCTTCGTAGCAGTTCAAATAGTCAATCAACTGTACGGAGTATATAGAAGGGTTGACCCGGTTCAGCCTTTTGTCATATCTGTCACTAGCATTCACTCTGGAACTGCAGATAACGTAATCCCTGACAATGCAGTAATGGAGGGAACTATTAGGACCTTAGATGAGACAACCAGGAGAAGAGCATTGGACTACCTGAGAAAGGTAGTGGATCATGTTTGCGAAGCTCATGGAGCAACTTGTGAAGTTCACATGATGGAGGATCCTTACCCAGTCACAATTAATGATCCAGGAACTACAGAAGAGGTCATGAAAATATTGTCAAAGATCTCTACCGTGATTGAGACCCCTCCAATCATGGGAGCTGAGGACTTTTCCCGTTTCCTTGAGAGAAGCAAGGGAACGTATTTCTTCCTCGGTACCAGAAATGAAAAGAAAGGATGCGTATATCCTAACCATAGCTCTAAGTTCTGCGTGGATGAGGATGTTCTAATGCTGGGAGTAAGAGCACACGCGGAATTAGCTAAACACTTCACAAGGACATAGAAGGGGTAGAAGGGAGACTAAAAACATGTATCTAAGTAGAAGAGTCAAAGTTTCTTAAAAGACGTTTATCTCTTTATTTTTTAATAAATAAAATTTTTCTATTTCGTTTTCTCTTCTTCCTTTTTCCTTCTTCATGACTTTTTCCTTTTATCTCTATTCTCCTTTACTATCTTCTCTTTTTTCCATTTATTTTACCTCAATTTCTTTGAAACGGAAAAATGAATAAGTCTTGTTATATCCCGATGATCTAAGAAATTCCATTAGAAGGAAGTTAGACTGATAGAATAGCTTAAACGTTAGAAAGATTCAATAACATTTACTAAATATTGTTTTATGAACAGTTAAATTACTAAGAAACACTATTAACGTTAAGGAGATCATAAAGATAGCCATTTGAATAGTCTTCAAACATTTCATATAGCGTTAAGCCTTATACTTGATGTTGTCAACCTTAATGAGTCAGCTTCTTTACTTTCGGGTTTTATAACCACTCATTTAAAATCTTAGATTTAAATGCATTTATACTTATGGAAGTCCAAGAAATTAACCTTAGGTTCGTGAAATCCTTCATTATAGATTACGGGAGAGGGCAAATCCTTGTGGATGCAGGTACACCAGGGAGTGGGGAGAAGATCTTGAGAGGCCTTAATCCTGAAAAGATTCAATATGTGGTCTTTACTCACTCCCATCCTGACCATATAGGAGGTGCTCACGAGGTGAGAGAAGTATTAAAGGGAAAGTTTGCAATAGACCCACAAGGAGTCGCTTACCTCTCTCAGGGAAGAGTGAGGGAACCAGTGCTACACTCGCCTCTTCTCAAGGTTATATTCACATTTGGTAAACCGTTCTTCTTCAAGAAGTTCCAAGGGGTAGAGCCTGATATGACCCTAAAGGAGGGGGAACTCGTAGAAGGGGTGGAAGTTCTAAGGACTCCGGGACATACCAACGACTCAGTATCCATTTACTTGCCTGCCATTAATGCGGTGATAGTTGGAGATACCCTACAAGGAACCAAGAAGGGGTTGAAGTACCCTTCAATATACGAAGATTTTCAGCAGTTGGAGAAGAGTGTTGAGAAGATAAAGTCACTTAGACCTTCTCACGTTTACGTATCTCACGGGAAGTCAGGAAAGGACTTTCTGGTGTAGTCTCATGAAAATGTATTCTACTTTACATATTTTATCTCTCAATATTTAAAACATCAGAAAGAATTTGTTCTTCAACATATGCGTTTCTAAGAGTTTTTCAGGTATACTACTTAAATTTTGTGGTCTAGGTAAGAGCTATCATTATTTTTATAAATTAATTAATATAAATGATATAAATACGATGTAGGTAAGAATATTTTAATCTTCGCTAAGATCTATTTTTCCCTCATCTATTAACACCAGAGACCCCGTCCGTAAGGGCGGGGTAGTTTACTCTCTAATGAGTTGCTAAGTTGAACCGATCTCTTTACCTTTCGTTATTGACATTATTCTTCTCCATGGCATTAAGACAGACACATAGGAAACTAAGGTCACTACTAGCCCGACATATAAGTACTTCTCACCTGGGAAAGTCCCTATTAAGGTGATCTGTCCCTTCATCAAGTAGGTTTTCATCGGGGAGAGCTGTTTACCGTGTAAGTAGAAAACTAGCCCTGAAATGTTGCTCACCTTAAGTAGAAAAGGATAACTGGAGTTTACGTCTATCACAACTCCTGCAAAATTAGGTTTCACTAAACATTGAGGTTTCCCCACAAAATGTCCCAGTCTAACCAGGGAACCATTGTATATTTCAACTGACACATTGATAACTTCTCCTTCTCCTTCATGTACAAGTTCCAGGAAGGATAAGCTGGAAGTTAAGTTGAACTTCTCTCCTTTCAGCGAGAAAAAAGTGCCGTTCTGGTATTGGGCTTCTAGGTTCACGCTCTCGTTAGTCTTCACGCTTACCCATTTCTCTGAAGAGTAGAATGGATAACTTATCATCAGTGATGAGTCGTTTCCAACTTGCCATAACACATAGTCTGCAAATTCGTGTACAGTTGAATCTTCAGGGAGCAGAAACACGGGCGAACTGTAGTTTATCTCTAGCACCTTAAAGTAAGGGCTCTTTCCTATCACCTTAGTGATATTGACTTGCCCAGCACTCTCATTAACCACGTAGTTCGCGTAAGTCTTGTTAGTCAGTGGTAAAGGGGATAATAAACTGTAGTTCCCCACCCAATATACGTATCCATTCTCTAGGTCTGGTATGTGAATTGATGGTGCGTTGTACACGGAGTATGCATATCCAGCCTGCGAAGCTAGTAGAAGGAGTAGCGTTGCGCCGACTATCAACGCTCTGAAGTTTTCTACAGTGGTAGCTAGGTAAAGAGCACTGATAATTAAGAGAGGGTAGAACCCAGAGGAAAAAGGTAAATGCAGTGCCATTACAATTGAGGAAACAAGCAGAATAAATGAAGGCAGTCTCTTTCCACCTAGATAAATTGAAAGCGCAGCTATCCCAGCAAAAAGGAAGAGGTAATTCCACTGGGACGTTGGCTCGCTTGGAAAGCCTAGAAGTGCATAAGGTAATATCCAGAACGCTGAAATTCCAAGGAAGGCAAGAAAGTTTATCCACCTAAGTCCCCTATTCATGGAAGATAGAAGGTATGCCACTAAAGGAAACATCAATATAGTGGAGGACAGCGCCACTATGGGTAGTGATACACTAAGGAATCTCCTATCTGATTTCACCTTCCCAAGGAACAGTAATGCAGGAGATACTACGTAAGGTATCATTATATAAGGTGAATTAAAGGGAAAGAGAAGGGAATACACTAGAGAGATGGGCAATGGATACTTGATCCCCATGGATTTGAAGGCATGGTATGAGAGGACTCCCGAGAGGTAAACCATTGCTAATATAAACAAGTAGTAAGGCTTGTCTAGGAAGAAACACAAAAGGAAATCGTTAACCCTAGGGTAGTAGAATGATCCAGGTATCCAAAGCGAGAAAGGGCTATACTTGAAGAGAAAAGACGAGGAGTCAGCCCAGTAAACCCCGTCAGGAATACCGTAAGTTGCGAAAAATAGGGCCGGAATTAAAGGGACCAGATATGGCGATCTCTTAGGCATATTAACGTTCTCAGAGGCAACTCCTACTACGCCCGTTAAAAGATCAAAATATGACACATCCATCACGGGAAGGTTTACCAGGGCCTCTGTGACTAGAAGTGCAATCCCGGAGACTATAAAACCCTTAACCTCTAGCTTGAAGTACCTCATGGTAACTAAGAGAGCTATGAGGGTAAGGAGTTGAAAAACTGGTTCGATGTCAGTGGCAATCAAGGATATCCCTAAGGTTAGCCAGACGGAATAGGAAACTTCTAGGACCAGGGAAATTGAGGCAGCTATTGAAACTATCAGAAACTGTATTAGAGATATCAAGTGGAATTCTAAGAAACCGAGGGAAGAGAGAATCATGACCGCAGAGACCCATTTCTTTCCCAGAATTCCTGTCAGTGACATCAGAACCAATATTACAGGAAATTCTTCGCTGACCTTGTAAGACGCTATAAGAGAAATTATAACTACGATCAAGACTGTTATGTCGGATTTATCCTTACTCAACTCCATTGGAGTACTTAGTACGGTTTATTAATAAGTTTCACTAAGTTTCGACAAGATCAATGTCATATTATGAAGATAAGGAAAGCTTCTGTCATAGATGGAATCCCAATACCTTAGTTTATAAAGACATTATAATAAAAGAACTTAGGAATAGAAACTAATATAATAGAACTGAATATCTTCCAGCTGATGACAATCGACTAAAAGATATCAGTCTACATCATTGTCGAACTCAAAGGTAAACTATGTTATTAATAACCAGAACTTAAATAACTTGTTAAGTAACGTCAGGAAAGTATAGTCTATTCTATTAAGTAACGCATCTTACACTTACATCAATTTATTTGCTGAGAACAAATTTCTTTCATGGTAGGCTTCTTTACTTCTCACGGTTCTCCTACAATACTTACTGAGGATTCCCCTTGGAAGGAGTTCTGGAGGAGAATGGGAGAAAAGTTTTCAGATGTAGATTCGGTAGTGGTGATTAGCCCTCATTTCTTTACTTATTCACGTTTCTACGTGGAGGTACAAGATATCCTAGAGTCGATACATGACTTTTATGGGTTTCCAGACGAACTTTACAAGTTCAAGTATTCTGCTAAAAATGATGTGGAGTTAGCCAACAAGATATACAAGGAAGCTTTAAGAGACGGCTTACCAGTGATTGAAGACACCTCATGGGGGCTAGATCATGGAGCGTGGATACCTCTTATGTACATGTTCCCCAAAGGTAAACCCACTGTATCACTTTCAATTTCCGGTGCTTCATTGGAGGATCATATAAGGCTAGGGAAGGCAATTGCTAGAGCAACTGATAGAAACATCCTTGTCATGGGTACTGGTTCTCCAACGCATAGGTTAGACTTGTTCCAGCTATCCTCCAAGAAGGAAACTTTCCTTGACCCTCTACTTAGCGATGCCGTATCCAAAGGTGTGGAAGAAGTATTATCCCTTTTTAAGGGTAAAGAATGGAAGAAATCAATGCCTGAAGGAGATCTGAAACCTCTTTTTGTAGTTATGGGATATTCACGCAGACCAGGAAGAGAACTCTTGCATGATATTCCATGGCCTGGTATAAGCATGATAGCTTACATTTTTACTTGAATTTTTTGTTTATTAAAAATTATTATACTAATTTTACATACAAATACACAGTTCACGTTTTTAGTATATATTGCGTGAAATACGAAATTGAATTAATAGATATAATTTTTATTACATTTACTTTATACCTAACTGTTTCAAATTTCAACTTAAAATTGCTAGATCCACACATAGGAGAAAAGCACTTACGCGAATATTAATCATGTATAACAGTGAACTATCTGCCTTAACTTTTGGGGGGTTCCTTTTCCTCAGCGAAAAAAGATTAGAGTGGAACATTTTTTCTTTAATATAAAACTTTTAATAATAAACTATAAATTCTAATAAAAATATTATAAAAATATAGAATAAAAAAATTGAAAAAGTGAGCTCACTATAAGAAGCTAAGGTCCTTCATGCATATATACCTCTTTCTAATGTAAATGGCTTTTCCTCATCATTCAATTCAAGTCTTTAAAGAACCACATTCACTCGTCAGAACAATTCTTCTCTTACTTACCACATGAGTTTCATGTACCCTAACATGTCATCCATCAGTTCACTCGTAGCCGCTGAAAGGTTCACTCACGAATCTACCGGGCTTTACTCCTGCGTTCACTAACATTACGGTGATTTCCTTGGTGTCAGTCGGAGTTCCGCTAATGTAAAAGAACCCATCCTTGTGTGCCTCTACGTCCTCCTTAGATGGCATCCTCGGTATTACCTCTACGTCATCGAAGATCCTCTCATCGCTCTCGTAGAAGACCTTCACTTTTTTCCCAGTTCTCTTGAGGGTCAAATACATTGGTCTCACCGGGGTAATACCTATTCCCTTGGCTACGAAGACGTGATCTTCCGCTTCCTTGATAACAAACTCATCCTCGAATGGACCCTCAACTTCCACCTCCGTTCCGTTCTGGAGAGATTTCTTGAACTTAGATCCACTGTCCACTGTGGCGAAAGTTAATTTCTCACCTGGCATACTGGCTATTGAAAAGGTTCTCCTATCACCGTTAAGGACAACGTCAACCGTATTGCCTGGTTTGAAATCAATTGTTTTATCTAACGTGACAATTATATATTTTCCTTTCCTCTCGATCGACTCTATTTTAGCTTTCATACTTTTGATTGAGAATTGGAAAGGAAAAACTTTGCTTAAGTTGTTTAGAGTTAAGTGTTATATGTCGATTAACGGTTTACTGAATATGTGGCTCTCCCTTTCTCGTCATAGTGTAAATTGTTGTACAAGAAAGTTCTCTCTAGAAAGAGAAAAACTTAATCTCCATCGTTAGAAGTGCAAAGTCTATATCTCCATTTTTTGTTCTTATACTTTTTATATCTTCAATCTAAAATCCAAATGAAATTATAAGTTATCACTCCCTTTTTCAGTTATGAAGACCATTCTCTTCGACGGGGAGTTGAAATTGGTAGACTCAGGTCTAGAGGGGGATTATCCTGTCCTCGCAGTGGGAATATGCGGAACAGACATCTCTATGATTAAGGGTTCGTACAAACCAAGGAAGTTTCCCCTTGTTCTAGGTCATGAGTTCTCACTTGAGGTTGACGGAAAAATCAAGACATCGGAAATTAACATTGTAGACTGGACGTGTTATTATTGCAGGAAGGGAATGTACACCCATTGCTCAAACAGGAAGGCAATAGGTATAGATCTAGACGGAGCTATGAGAGAAAGGATTTCACTACCTTCATATCTTCTTCATAATGGAACGGGTTCCCCCATTACGTCAGCCGTGGTGGAACCCATGGCAGCGGTACTTAGAATGGTTGAGCTCCTTCGCGTTTCGCCAGAGGAAGAAGCTCTAGTTCTAGGTGACGGTCCACTGGGAATCATGTCAGCCTTAGTCTTGTCAAGGCTAGGTCTCCACGTGGAACTTAAGGGAAGAAACAAGGAGAGGTTAAGGGTAGCTATGGATATGGGGTTACAAGTAACCAACTCTCCCTCCTCATATGATATAGTGATAGAGGCTACAGGAGGAAACGCAGTTGAGGAAGCACTCTCCCACGTTAAGCCAATGGGAAAGATAGGTTTAAAGTCTACTCATGGAATGGACGTGAAGTTGAACCAGACTAAGGTAGCAGTTGAAGAGATAACACTAATTGGAAGCAGATGTGGTCCATTCTACTTGTGGGATAAGGCAGCCTCCCTAGCGAAGGAACTACACGTAGAAGACATGATCAGAGTTTATCCTTTACCTCGATTCAGAGACGCTTTCAGGGATGTGATGGAAAGGAAAGTCGTTAAGGCAGTCCTCGATATGGAAAGAAAGTAAACTACCTTGCCCTTATGAAAGAGGTCTCTAGTGAAAAAGATGAAATAGAACTAAAAGATCAAATTTAATGTAGATTACTATAAATTAAATATAAAATATATTTAAATAATTCTTTTATCAAAAATAACTATATAAAATATCATACCTAGAAGGAAAAGATTAACGTTTTTCATAACCTTTCCTTTTTCCCGTCAAGTCTATTCTACTTTTTAACGCTAAGAACTCTCCTTCCTTTCTCCTGCGTGTCGTGAAGTGAAAGGTAAAAGAATGAGAACGCGATCCTTGAGAGTGAAGCCGTGAAAAGGAGAAGTCTGACTGCCATGGAAGGAGAAATGAGTGATTCCATCTCAACGAAGGACACTGATCCCAACAGCGACCCCATTATAGCACCTATGCCTTCCCCCAAGCTCATAAAGGATATAGCCTTTCTCACGTTCTTTGTATTATCATACACGAATGATGTGTAGGCTATGTTAGCTGGACCCGTGATTCCCATGAGCAAATAGGCCGCATAAATCTGATAAACGTTGGTAGCGAGGGAATAAGCAAGGGGGTAGATTGCTAGACCTATCCTACCGGCGAACATGACTGCACGTCTGTTCCTATCCATCCACATACCCACCCTCCTCTGAAATAGGAGACCCGATATCCCGCCTATTAGGGTTATAATAGCTAAGTTGTCCTCGTTCATATGGTATACCTCCACCTCAGCCACGGGGAAAAGAGGCCATGCAAAGGCCCAAACTACATAGAATGACGAATTGACCAGTATCATTCTCATTACGTCCTTTCCTATTCCCTCTGATGGTGGGACGTAAACTTCCTCATCCTGAATTATAGTTGATATATAAGAGGAAATGAGGTATAACAATCCAGTGGATAGGAAGAACCACTTCATGAGATAATACTGATCCCCCGTTAGTAACCCAACTCCCACCGTAGAGAGTAGGCTTCCAATCCTGGCATACTGAGCGTATTGGGAGAGAACTGCTCCCCTAGCTCCCCTACTTACCTTCTCCATGATTATGGAGTAACCGAAAGTGGAAGCTCCAGATCCAGAAGCAGCTATTACATACATGAGGGTAGATAATGAACCGTAAGGTAACAGGAAGAGAAGTATCCATGCTAAACCGCTTAGGATAAATCCCCAAGTGATGAGGTTCTTAGCCTCAGCCTTGTATAGAGAGAATATACCTTGAACTATGCTTGGAAATGCCGTAAACGAGGACGATACAACTCCCAAGAGAGGTCCAGTGACTCCGTTAATAACGTTGAGGAAGGAGAAATAAGGTTGTGATAAACTAGAGGCAATGGAGTTCAGCAACGTGATGGTTCGCAGCGGCTTCATGAAAGATGGGACTGGTCTTAGCTTAAAGATTTATCGTATGGAGTACATATGTTCGCCATCTTCAAGTTAAAGAAAGGAATGAAAAAATGGTAGGAAATAGAGACAGAAAGAGAATGTCATGGTTATTTTTTCATCCATCAGATTTGACAAATAATTTAGTAAAGAAGATGAAAAAAGGAATATATTATTCAGTAAAGAGTAAAACAAAAAAGTGAATTTGCATCAATATCAGTTCTCTATTGAACTCCTACAAGGAACATAGTTAGTTTATATTTCTCATGTAAGAGTTATTCAAATAATTCTTCTGTTACTCTTTTTTCTCTATCATTTTCCATTTCTCCTTTTTCCTCACTTGATCTGAGAAGAAATTCATGGAGTAAATTTAGATGATTATGGTGATTCACCTCTTCGCCTTGACGCTCATTGCTTCATAGATGAGGTTTGCCGCAAGCATAGAGGTTACCTCTGACACATCGTATGAGGGTGCAACCTCTACCACGTCGAAGCCGACTATATTAACGTTTAATCCCCTAATCATTTCCATAGCTTCATAGCTGGTCAATCCTCCTACTTCTGGCGTTCCTGTTCCAGGAGCGAAAGCCGGATCCACAGCATCGATGTCAAAAGAGACATACGTTTTTCCTTTAAGGGAATTTATCTCCTTCATTACCGCCTCCATACTCTTCTTCACATCTCTTATCGTAAAGCTAGTCACTCCGAGCTTTTCCCTGTCATGAAGGTCATCCTTGGAGAAAGTTGACCCTCTTATACCAACTTGTATAACCTCCTCCAGCAAGTTCTCCTCCAAAGCTCTCCTTAGCCATGATCCGTGGGTGTACTTCTTTCCCCAGTAAGTGTCCCAGAAGTCATAGTGAGAGTCGAAGTGAACCAAATTTACTTTTCCATGAACCTTTGCCATTGCCCTGAGGATAGGTAAGGTAATGGAGTGGTCTCCTCCGGCTATGAAAGGAGTTCCGCTTCCGGCAAGTTTTATCATTTCTTCCTCAATTATCTTCATGGTATCCATAATATATCCTGGAATAACATTAATATCCCCCACATCGCACGCATTTAGCTCATCGAAGGTGTACACGTCAAGGAACTGATTATAAGGTCTTAGAAGTCGGGATCCTTGTCTTATTCCCATGGGACCAAACCTTGCACCGGGCCTATAGGTAGTGGCGTCATCAAAGGGTATTCCCACGAAGAATGCCTTCACGTCGTGTAGGTCCTGAATGAGGGGCAATCTACCGAACGTGGAAACTTGGGTGAACCTGGGCGACTTTAAAGCATCTATTTGTCTCATGATATATACAACGATATAGGTGAAATAAAAAGGTCTCTTAACTATGTGAAATTGAGGAAGAGATGCTTGAGAATAAAGGAAGCGATCAACATGGTGCTATGGAAGCATCATGATGAGGTAGATCTATTCACACTTGTGATCTTAGACCGCTTCAAGGGAATAACTGAGATTCCCTTCAAAGAGATAGAGAGGGTTGACAACTATTATGTCTATTTGAGGGACGAAGAGACCGTAATACCAGTCCACCGTGTACTTGAGATAAGGAAAGGAAGAAGCAGAGTTTGGAGAAGAGGGGAATAGATTCAGATATCTGCAATAACTTCATTTGGGTTATCTCTTAATTTTGTTACGAATCTCAAAATTATATGTTTTAACTTTTTTTAATAAAAGCATTTTGTTAGACATCATAGATCCAAAGTATTAATAAAAATATATAGAATTAAATTTTATATTTTGAAGTTGCAGAGAATATGTAAAGGAAAAAGAATGATAAAATACTTGGGCCCTTATGGAGGAAGGGATTTGCGATAAAAAATATGTAAAGTTAAGCTGTCTCCCTGAACTCTAGGGAGATCCCCTCTCTCTTCAAGGCTTCCAGAAATGGGTCTGGAGTTATTACTTTCTCTGGCGGAAGAACTCCCTCTCCTTTCAGTCCAGCATCCATAGCTAGTACAGGTGAGATTCCAGTGACAAACTGGGTTCCGTCGAATCTACCATGAGGAGTTGCAACAAACTCTGCCTCTATTTTCTTTTCTTCGTAGACGAAGATCACCTTAGCTGCTTCCACTTCGTCAGGGGTAATCCCTGAATAGCCTATCAATCCCTTCTCCCTCATAGCCTCCTTTAACAGATCTCTGCTTTTCGTCCCCCTCACCTCACCACTTCCAAAGATCTTTCCTAGAAGGAATATACATTCGAACCCAGTTCCTCCCTCCATCCAGTCTATCTTAAGAGTGCCAGGGAAGGAGGAAGGAAACGTAGCGAGCTCGCTATGTATAGTAAGGTAAGTCCTGATCTTTCCGATTGAGAATTCCACCTCTTCCTGCCTTGAAAAGGGAGGGAAAAACTTGATCTCTCCGTCCCAAATCGGCGCGTCCATAGTAGCCTCATCCAGTTGAGTATCCACGCTCCAGTTCACGTTATCCAGTGTAGATCTCCAACCGTCCCTAAGGTGTATCTCCCTCGGAATTCCGTATTCCTCCCTCATTTTCCTTGCAATTACGTTAGTTACCCCTGGTTCTGCACCCATCCCAACTAAGGCTAGGAGACCTTCTTTTTCAAATTCTTTGTGTAGCTCTAGCTGTTTCCTAGTCATCCAGAAAAGTCCTCCCAGATCCATGTAGTTCACCCCGGCCTTCAATGAAGCTCTCATTGCTTCCATGTTAAAGTAATATTGGGCTGAGTTAATCACTAGATCGAAAGTCCTTAACTTTGACGCTGTATTATCAACTTCACGTAAATCCACCTTCACGAAGTCACTCTCCAACGGATTGGGAGGTACCAAGTCCATTACTGTTACATTATGACCTCTTTTTACGAGTTCCATTACAATTACGCTTCCTATGAGGCCTGAGCCTCCCAAGACTGCAACCTTCAAGTTTATCACTCCGGAGGAATCTCCTTAAATATTAGCTGTGGTTCTATTCCTTTCTTCTTCGTCATAATGTAACTTGTTATATATATTGCAGCACCAACTCCATAAATGAGAGCCAAGGAAATCAATGTAGGAGAGTTTATTGGTAAGAGTACCGGATTTCCCCAAGTTATAGCAAGGGCATACATCAGGAAACCGAATGTAAGGAATCCTAGCCAGGAAACTACAGGAATTCCTAACACTTTTCTCTTGAATGGAACCGTGCTCTCATACATGTTCCTTCTAACGAAAGGCATTAGCCCTGCCGAGAGTGCGAAGATAGCGTAACTTAGCTCGAATATTACTGTAACATCCACAATCGAAATGAAGGGCAGATAAGCGTACATGAGGACTCCTACCACGCCTAGACCAGCTACAAAGGCGGTGGACTTCACCGGAACGTGTAAGCGGGAGTTTACATCAGCGAACCATTCAGGGAATAGTCTGTCGAAGGACCATGCAAACATGTACCTTGTTAGCGCTATAACAAGTGGAGGATTGCTGTAAAAGTTCGGTAACCAGAAAGCTATGAACATGATAAAGTACATGAATACATTACCAGTGGTTATTAAGGCGAAGAAGGGAGTAAACGTAGATATGGAGGAAAACGTGTTGAAGACCGGATCGCTTACTCCGTTACACGATATATAACCCCAGGAGGTGAGAAATTTCTCGCCGAATGCGTCCAAGTTTAGCTGGGTGAACAGAATGTAATAAGCTCCTATTATAAGGATAGCTAACAAGACGGAATATAAAACGTTCTTCCTTACAGTCTTCATTTCTCCAGACCATGAAGCGGGTAGATTATACCACGTTAGAAAGTACCATATTACAGGAATACCCATAAACACGTAAAGTAACGGATTGGGGACGAATGATAGCCCGTTACTTTCAGCGTTACTAATTACCTCATTGTAAGCGTTCTTGACTCCGCTTGCAGCTGCCAAAGACGCGGAGAATTGAGCAGGATGAATTGTAGTTAGAAACGCGAACATTATCGCGGTAGTGATGAATGAGATCACCCCACTAATAAGAATGAATTTCCACAAGAACTTAGTGTAAAAGCTTATGAGAGCTCCAACGAGGACTATTAACACTCCTACAATTACGCTTCCAGTCGTACTGGAGAAGAAGTTGCCAAAACTAATTAGCGTAGAATTGCCGTAATAAAACCCTAAACCCGAGAACAAATAGGCGAACCATCTAGCTCCAAGGAAGCTGTAGAGCCCCAAAGAAAGCGCAAAGGCTATGAAAAGTCCAAAATAGTTTATAAAACCAACTGCAGGGTGAATAGCTCTGCTGTTGAACACATAGTCGCCTCCCGACCTAGGCATAGATACTCCTGCAACGTAAAACAGGAAAGCCATGCTGAGCGTAGGAATTAATGTTATTGCATATGAAAGCGGCCAGTTTATCCCAGGTGCTAACCACAGCCATGATATGATCAATATTGGAACTCCTCCAGTCACCAACGCGAAGGTAGCCATCATTGATGACCAGGGACTGACCTCCCTTACTAAACCTGAGGATTCCCTCAGGAATACCTTAGATACCTTGTTGTCAGTCTCTCCCATTTTTAATCCAATTAAAGACATGGAATAAGTTTAAATATTTTCAACAATATGCTGTGAAAACTTTTCATTATGACTATGTAGTTACCATGATAACTTCAAAATAGATTAGTTTTTACCCTTAGTAACTAAAAGAAAAGTAGCGTTGAGGATATGATTCTTCCATTCAGGAAAATTTATTCTCTTTATATTACAAAATATAATATTTAGAATCACTTTTCAAAATCATGGAAGGTTTAATTCGTTTTCCTTACATCATTTTTCATCTTATCTCCTATAAATATGAATATTTTTTAAACCAAAAGGAATATAAAATAGCTTAATGTTTATTATAGTAGGTGTCTAAGTTGGTATGTCGAAAGTCCCAAAAGTTTCAGTTCAAGTTACCCCATTTTATGGGTAAAGTAGAGAAAAAGGAAAAACTTCTTCTCTAGGTGACCCGTCTTGAAGAGCTATACATCTATCACTGTTGGATCACTTAATCTCTTCAACGAGAATAAGAAGGTAATGCCCTTTGGCGTAAGCAGCAATTATAGATATTTTGAGCCATATCCACTCTATATAAGAAAAGGAAAAGGTTCTCACGTGTGGGATATAGACGGCAATGAATACGTAGATTACAATTTAGGTTTTGGTGTAATGGAGGTAGGATACGGAAACCAAAAGATAGTTCGTGAAGTGGAAAAGGCAATACAAGAGGGGAGCATTCTAGGTTTTGAGTACTACAAGACGGGTGAACTTGCAAGAGAAATTTCCAGGAGATACAAGATGGACATGGTCCGATTCTCTTCCACGGGTACAGAGGCAACTATGCATTCAATCAGGATTGCTAGAGCCTTCACAGGAAGAAAGAAAATTATCAAATTCGAGGGGCATTATCACGGCAGCCATGATCAACTGCTAGTAAATGTGAACCCACCCGTGCCGAAGGGAAAGACGATGTCCTCCCTTGGAATCCCCGAGGAAGTAGTCACAAACACATTGGTATTGGATTGGAACGACTTAGAACAGCTTGAGAAGTCAGTGGACGAGGATGTTGCAGCTATCATCATGGAACCGGTTGCAATGAACATGGGTTTGGTTCCAACAGATGAGGAGTTCCTGAGGGAAACGATGAGAATAGCCAGGGAGAAAGGGGCGTTGGTGATCTTCGATGAGACTAAGACCGGCGGAAAGGCTTATTCTGGAGCTAAGGGGGAATTTTCTCTCGAACCAGACTTAATGATATTGGGAAAGGCCATCACTGGCGGTTTTCCCTTATCCGTAATTGCAGGAAAGAGAGAGGTTATGGAAACAATAGGACCAGGAAAAACTGCACATGGAGGAACTTATAACGCTAATCCTGTGTCCGTGAGTTCATCACTTGTGACTTTGAAGGAGATATTGACCGAGGATGCTTTCTACCATATGAGGAGACTCAATAGAATGCTTACCAAAGGTTACGAGGAGATAGGAGAAGACCTAGGAGTTGACGTCTCGGTTGCATCATGGGGAACAAGCGGAACCGTTTTCTTCTCTAAGGAAGTTCCAGAAAATTATAAGGAATTCATATCTAGTGACATATCGAGGTGGTTCACATACTTCTTTGCTTGCCTTTCTGGAGGAGTAATACCTATGGGAGGATTCAACGAAGAGTGGACTTTGTCCATAAGTCACAGTGAGGAAGACGTTAGGAAACACTTAGAGGTTGCTGAATTCGCCCTAAGGAAAGCTAAAGAAGGCGGGATGAACATGTCCACTGATGAATCTTTCTAGCGAAATAAGAAAGGGATATCACATAAATATAATATAGTTTTAAGTTTTTATTTAACGCTTTAATACTATTCTTAATATTATCTTTAGTTTACTATTAGTTATAACTATTCGATGAGATAAATAAAAATAGATTTTAATATGTAAAAAAAGTTAGAAATATATTTCTTGAAAATTAAAGTCATTGTAGGAGTCGGTTATTACTTATGCATAAACTCCAAAATGGAAAACTTGCTTTCTTTATCAACTAGCTATTTATGAACTAGCTAAATGGATAACAGTGAGCGATGTTTATTCTGAGCGCGCTGAAGACCCTTTCCATAATAGTTCATGAATACCATCTCTCCACTGACCTAATGACTTCCGGCTCTCCATTCTTCATGTCTATAATAGTTTTGATAACATTGCCTCCGGCGAAGTTAGGATCCATCCATGCTTGATCTACTATCTCCATTGTATCATATACCTTTAACATTCCATCCTGATCCATCACCTCTGTAACCGACTTTAACGAGCCCTTCCTGAAGACTTCCCCGTGATGAGTCCTTCCTAACACCACGGTTTCGATTAGTCTCAAGTTACGAGACTTCACTTTCCACCTCACATTGCACGAAGCTCCGTCGTAAAGGAGAAGAGGTTTCATCTCAATCACTACGTCTTCTCCAGTCACGTAATACTCAAGTGTAACCTTGGAGTCACTCATCACCTTGGTGAATGAGGCTTCAGTAACCTTCAAGTTTCCATGTATCTCAACTATAGTCTTATCCTCATGCGCCATTACCTCGGAAGGGTTTGCAATCACTACCCAATTATCCCATGAAACTAATGCATTAATTGATCCTATCCTTTTCACCATGATCCTATCTTCGTCCTTCTCAACTCTTAGATAGTTATACACCTAAGTCATCCCTTAGGATTTGTAACAACGAGTTCAACCCTTCCCCCGTCTTCAGGCTCACCATAATGAAGGGTTTTCCTTTCCTCACTTCGTATGCATCTTTCTTCATCTTTTCCAAGTCTGCCCCTACGAAAGGAGCTAAGTCAATCTTATTGATGACCAGAAGGTCACTCTCCATTATTCCAAGACCTCCCTTCTTAGGATATTTATCTCCAGCAGCCGTGTCCAATACGTAGACAGTATAGTCTGCAAGGGAAGGACTGAAGGTAGACATGACGTTATCTCCACCACTCTCAAGCAATATTAAGTCCGGAGGTTTCTCCTTCTTGACAAGGTTGTTTAAAGCTCTCAGGTTAATGGAGGGATCCTCTCGAATTGCAGTGTGAGGACAACCTCCAGTCACTATCCCAATCAAGTTCTCCTTCCTAATTATTCCAGAGGTTACCAAGTCTCTGTATATCCTCTCTGCATCATAATTGGATATTACGTCGTTGGTTATTATCGCTACCTCGTGTTGAGGTGAAAGTGACTTGGCTATGAATTCTATTAGAGTGGTCTTTCCCGACCCTAAGGGCCCAAGGACTCCTACTTTAATCGTCTTTACTTCACCTCACGAGTTAAACATCTTTGGTTCCCTTCTCTCATGCTCCCTTGAGAGAACCTCTGTAATAGGGTTGCACGGGAAGAACTCCTGATATTCCACGAACTCAAGGAGAGAGGAGATTAAACGTTGACCTTCCTTGAAGTCCATTGCTCCAAGCCTAACTGCTGAATTCACCATCTGAGATAGCTCGCTGTAAGCTAAACCTTCCATGCATGTTCTAACGTCTAGACCGTAACATCTACATGTGTCTCCCACAACTGCAGGATAAGTTCCCGGGGTGTTTCCCTCCAACACAGCCTCCTGGAACTGAGTCACACACAACCTCAAGTCTGCTAAAGATCTACCCATAGAGACAGAAGCCTCCCTCATTTCCTTGGTGAGCTTTGAGGCAAAGACCAGCCGATCCGCCCTAAATGGATCATCGTAAGCTATTTTCACTGCTACTACGTCACCTTTTAACACGGAGTTCTTGTACACTGACCTTATATAGTCACTTAGATTCAACCCTGCATAGTGGGCCTCCTCAACTGTAGACGAAAAATTGAATGAGCCTGTGGGGAGGCTGGAGTCGAAAAGTCTGAAAGCCTTCATGTTGAGAGATTTGTTCGTGCCTTCTTCCATTAAACTTCCACCTTATTCACGTTGGGTTTAAACTTAGCCCTTCCCTCAATATAGGTTAAACCTTCCAATACCCGTCTGTAGAACTCGTCTGGGAACCTCTTCGGAACTAGGGCTCTATTTCCATCTACCATTACAGGAAGGTGAAGATTGCCTAACTTGTATCCCAGGATGAAGGAAGAGATAGAATCATATGAGAAAATGAGTACGGGTTCATCTTTCTGAATCAGGACAATCTTTTCACCGGTATCTGTAAGTAACACTTCTCCTTCCTGGAGAGGTCTACCTATAGGTTCAATTACCAGCTCCCCCAGGGGAGTGTTCAGCTTCCACCTCCTAGTTCTCTCAAAGACGTCTCGATCTACCTCTACTGGAACAGCATCATTGGAAGGAATAATTCCTAGACTTTTCACAGTTCTCATGGAGATCACTAGAATAAATGATAAAGTTGAGTCAATGGAAGCCTCTCAGCTGGAGGAACCTTCGGCGTAACTCCGTCTACCTTCACCGTGTAAGAGTCTGGGTCTACCTCTATCTTAGGTAACTTATCGTTTCTCACCATGTCCTTTTTTCCTATCTTCCTAGTGTTCTTAACCGGTAGAACTCCCTTCCTGAGTCCCAGCTTTCGCACGTTCTCAACCCCGTCAGCCGAGGAGAACACATAAGAAGTATTAGCCATGGCACCGAACATAGGCTTATACCAAACCGGCTGAGCGTATGCAACCGAGGCATTGGTTTCTCCCATGAGTGCCCATGCAACTGCACCTCCCTTTATCACCATGTAAGGTCTAACTGCGAAGAATCTTGGGTCCCAAAGTACTATATCGGCTATCTTTCCTGGCTCGAGGGAACCCACGTATGAGGATATGCCGTGGGTTATGGCGGGGTTCACTGTAACCTTAGCTAAATATCTCAGGACTCTCTGATTATCGTCCATCGCGTTAAGGTTCAATGTCTTCATTTTATGAGCTAGTTGAAACGTCCTTATTCCACTCTCTCCAACCCTCCCCATGGCCTGGGAGTCAGAGCTCATCATACTGATTGCTCCTAGATCGTGAAGATAATCCTCTGCAGCCATTGTCTCGTCCCTTATCCTCGACTCGGCGTAGGCAACGTCCTCGGGGATCTTTGGGTTAAGGTGATGTACAGCCATTAACATTTCGAGGTGTTCCTCATAAGTGTGGACCGTGAAAGGTTTGGTAGGATTAGTAGAGGAAGGAAGAACATTAGGTTCTCCAACAATTCTTATTATATCAGGCGCATGACCTCCGCCGGCACCCTCTACATGATACGCGTGAATTGTCCTACCTCCTATGGCACTCACAGTGTCCTCGTAGTAGCCGCTCTCGTTTGACGTGTCGGTATGTATTGTGACTTGAACGTCATATTCGTCGGCAACCGTGAGGGTCTCATCTATCACCCTGGGCATGGCTCCCCAATCCTCATGAACCTTGAAGCCTAGGACACCAGACTCTATCTGTCTCTCCAGCTCAGGTCTTGAAGAGACACCCTTCCCAGTCAAACCCACGTTTATTGGCATCTGATCCAATGCCTTTAACATCATCTCAATATTCCATTTTCCCGGCGTTGCTGTGGTAGCCTTAGTTCCCTCGGCTGGACCGGTTCCTCCGCCTACTATAGTTGTGAACCCAGCGGATATAGCATCGTAGGTCTGTTGCGGGGCTATCCAATGAACGTGAGAGTCTATGAAGCCCGGCGTGGCAATCAAACCTTCTCCAGATAGCACCTCTGTTCCTCCTCCAACCACCATAGTTACTCCATCCATGGTGAATGGATTTCCTGCATGTCCAATTCCAACTATCAAACCGTCCTTGATTCCCACGTCTGCCTTAATAATTCCGATCACAGGATCCATTACTATTACGTTAGTTATTACGAGATCCATTTCCTCTTCCTTGGATGCTAGGGGATAAACTCCTATTCCGTCTCTGCTCGTCTTTCCCGCTCCAAATACTAGCTCATCGCCGTGTGAGATTAGATCCTTCTCTAAGGTTATCCAAAGGTCTGTATCGGCTAACCTCAAGGAGTCGCCTACTGTAGGACCATATAGGTCGAAGTATCTTTTTCTCTCTATCTTCACGCAAATCCCCTCTCTCTAGCTCTCCTCATAGCTTCTCCCTTGTTATGATCAGGGGATCCCTCAGTTAATCCGTTCAATCCTACTATCCTCGTCTTACCTTTAATTCTAGTAAGTTTCACCTTTTTCTCTTCCCCCGGCTCAAACCTCACTGATGTTCCCGAAGGAATGTCGAGCCTCATGCCTAGAGCTTTCTCCCTATCAAAGAAAAGGGCTTTATTAACCTCGAAGAAATGATAATGAGAACCCACTTGAATTGGTTTATCTCCCGTGTTTCTCACGGTTATCTCCACTTCACCTTGTTCCTGAACCTCAATGTCATCATCTCCTAACTTCACTCTCTCTTTGCCTTTACCCTTAATTGGGTTCCTCACTGTAACCAACTTAGTTCCATCTGGGAACGTTGCCTCTACTTGCAGAATATCTATCATGTCTGGTACCTCAGGCATTACGTCTTCTTCGCTGAGGAGATTTTGTGACTCTGATATTATTTCATCCATTCTCTTCCCTTCTCTTGCTGATTCTATGATAAAGTCGCTGATTAACGCTACTGCCTCTGGATAATTCAACTTAATTCCCTTAGCTTTCCTTCTCCTGGCTAATTCAGCAGCCCAGGAGAGAAGGAGTTTTTCCATCTCACGCTGTGATAGGAACATTGAAGAGAATTAACATAAAAACAATATAAAGATTCTCGGTAATGTGATAAAAAATTATTAAACATTATCATATTCCCCTGACATAAAATGAGTTCTTTGTTAATTCCATTAACGTTTAAAATGTTTACTTTAAAATAGTAGTATGAATCATATATTCCTTTGTTTTGAGATATTAAAAATTAATAAGAATAGTTTTATAGAAAAGAAGTAAATACATTACATGTATCACCTTATAGGACAGGGGTTATAACTTAGTTATAACTAGTGGTATGTTATACAGCGTTGAAGTAGGGTATAACGTCGATCTTGATCTAGGCATTCATAATAATAACTAATAAGAAGTAGATAGATATTAACACTCGAAGATCTTTAGAACATACTCTAACAAGTTAATACATATTATTAATATCTTTTATTTAAGTAATACTCAAAAGAATTAAAGACATCTTTCTTAATAATGAGGTAGTTATATTTTCTGTATTTGTATTAAGAAGTTATTTGCCGAAGTTTATAATGAAATCAAGGATAAAGCTATTCTATAGAATTAAAAAATGATTGAAGTTATTTAATTTAATCTTGCTTGTCTTCTTGTTGATTGTCTTAATGGTAACTCTTATTTCTACAACATAACAGTTAAGATATTTTACAGCTCTCAAGGGAAACCCCAAGTCATAACTAAGAACATCGTACTAAACGTTCCGTCAAAACCAACTCCAGTGGGAGAGATTATATCAGCTTTAAGTATAAGTTACGACGGAGTACCTTTACTCTTTATTGTTCGTATAGCGATTTTCTTCATGTTTATATTGTTACCACGTAAAAAGAATTAGATTTATTTTCCCTTCTACTTTAAGAAATGGTTTTGATGAATTTCATGATTCTCTCTAGTTTTCTAGAAAATAGTTTAATACTGTGTATTACAGTTTTATTGATGTGAAAACTAGATCCGTAGCTATTATTCTTTCGTTGTTAATTATTATAATCATTTTATTCTCTTTCTTCATACTCCAACATTCCACTTTAAGCCCATCTTCAAAGGAAAATTCGTCTACTGTTACTTCTAGCATCAATAACATACCTTCATCATTAAGCAATAAGCCAGGTTTTATCTCATCAAATGCATCAGAAATACTTCTGTATAATTCTGGTGGTACTTTCACTATTCTAGGTCACCATCAGAGCGACAGCGCTTATTCGATGTCAGAAGCTTACACTCCTGATGCGTCCCTTCTAGTATCTCCTTTTATATGGAACATGAAATTTGCTAAAGGGTATGTTAATATGACTTATGACGGACCCATATTGAATGTGGACATAAACATGACTGATTTTCACAAGATTTCTCCTAATATAGGTGTAAATGGATACCCTGGAGTTATGTATGGAGAGGAATGTTGGTTTCCCTTTGCTGGTCACAGTATAGAATCTCCTCTCTTAGAACTTCCTGCTCCAGTGGAGAACCTACCTCAGATTCAATCATGCCTTTATTATTCGTTATGGTTAGATAAAGGTTCAATTGATGACTTTTCTTACGATATATGGATGAGCCAAAATCCAACTACAACTTATTTAAAATTCCCAGACGTAGAAATTATGATATGGTTATATCATCAGGAAGAAATAACTTCAAGCTACTTTAAATATGAGGGCAGTTTTGTAGTTCCGTCCATAGTTAACGGTAGTCATGAAAACCTAAACTTCTCAGTCTATATCTTACCTCACACCGGAAGCGGAGACGGGTGGATTGGAGTCTACTACGTAAGTCAACAACAACTAGAGGGTAAAGTGACAGTACCTCTAACTACCATGGTTCAGGAAAACTTTTCTTTCATGGGGAAGGTCTTCAGAAATCTAAATGAGAGCGAATATTACCTAGATGCTGTGCAAGTAGGAATGGAATTCAACAATGACTCTACTGGCACCTCTATAATGGGGTACTCTTTATATAATTGGACTATGCAAGTGCAATAAATCAAAGTAAACTAATTTCTATTAGAAATTAATGTCAATATATTATTTTCTTAACTAGGCTATCCTTTCATAGCTTTCTTATAACTTATTTAATCATAAATTATATTCTAATTAAGATATTTAAAATATCTAGTAAACAAGAAATAAAATAGAGATAGATATAGTTAATGAAGAGAGTTGTTTTATAGATTAGATAGCTATATAATATGATGTGGAAATCATGT
Organism: Sulfuracidifex metallicus DSM 6482 = JCM 9184; assembly: GCA_032834875.1. Classification (NCBI taxonomy): domain Archaea; kingdom Thermoproteati; phylum Thermoproteota; class Thermoprotei; order Sulfolobales; family Sulfolobaceae; genus Sulfuracidifex; species Sulfuracidifex metallicus. The sequence continues at coordinate 1,786,597 of CP135238.1, read as the reverse complement.
ATATTTGTTATGTTAAATGGCGTTAAGGGAGGAGAAGATCCTACTTTAAGGAGGTAAATGTCCATTACTTGTACTCGTATACTTCTTTTTCCAAATATTCTACTAATACCTGATATAGGTTTTGTTTTCGTGCCTATTTTGATGATCAGGCGTTGAAGGGTTCAAAGACAAGTTGAAGCTAGCATATGAAGTCTAAAATACCCTAAGGTATTTCGCTTAGACACAACAGCTCATTCTCTTTACATCTCCTCTGAATGAAATTGCAGCTATTCTGATCGCCTCACCCATTGTAGGAAACAGATGTATAGTGTCTATTAAGTCATCTACGGTTACTCTCATCTTGATTGCTAATGCAGCCTCGTTTATTACGTCAGCGGCATTTTCGCCTACCATAGATACTCCCATTACTCTTCCTTGTTGAGTTACCATCTTTATGAAACCTCCACTGTTCACTATCCTACCTTTTGCAATGTCCTTCATCATAACTTTTCTGCTCTCAGCCTGAGGAACATCCATTTCCCTGAGTCCGACGCTGGCTATGTTAGGTTGGACGAAGACCGCTCTCGGAACGCTGAGGAAATCTACTCCCTTTCTGGACCCTGTGATCGCGTTCTCCGATGCTAAGGAACCTTCTCTCCCAGCTACAGCCTCCAGCATTGGTTCACCTATTACGTCACCTGCGGCATAAACGTTAGGATTTGATGTTTGAAGAGCGTCGTTCACCTTCACACCTCCCCTATCATTTAGCGACACGCCTGCAACTTCAAGGTTAAGATCGACATTAGGTTTCCTTCCAGTAGCCATGAGTATCTCGTCAGCTTCTACCTCACCCTTATCAGTCACCACTACCTTCTCTAATCCTTTCCTCACTTCCTTCACCCTGACGTTAGTAGCTACAACTACACCATCGTCTTCTAAAATATTCCTAGCTTCGATTGACACTTCAGGTTCCCAGTCAGGGAGAAGCACTCGACTTCTCTGCAGCAAAGCAACGTCTACACCCATCCTGGCGTACATCTGAGCGAACTCTACGCCAAGAGCTCTTCCTCCTACCACGATTAAAGAGTTAACTTTCCTTGATGAGAGAGCCTCAACGTTAGTCCAGAATCCTACTTCCCTCAATCCGGGGATGTCTGGAATTGAAGGAGATGAACCAGTTGCTATGATGAATTTGTCGCCTTCCACTATCTTTTCTCCTACCTTCACTGCTTTAGGGGAAATGAAATGAGCTTTGCCTTCCACTAGCTCCACGTCATAGGAGGACAGCACGTCCTCGTATTTCTTCTTCCTCATCTCCTCTACTATGTTGTTCTTGATCTCCATGGATTTGGAGAAGTCCGCGTTCTTACCGCATTGTCTTGCTATCTCTCCCTCGTGGAGCAATGTCTTAGATGGGACGCAACCCACGTTCACACACGTGCCTCCTAAAGGACCACTACCTATGAGGACGGGCTTCACTCCCAGTTCGTTAGCTTTTATCATTGCTGCAAAGCCTGCAGCTCCGTAGCCTAGTATAACCAACTTCATGACATATCACTAACAACAATGTGACTCGTTCTCTTTTTTCTCAAAAGCGTCTGCGCAATGAGAACAGCAGAAGTAGTGTACCTTACCTTTCATTTCTCTAGAGTACACGTTCTCTGGAGTTAGAGGTTTCCCACAGTATTCACACTTATTTTCATCTTCTTTTTCTATTCTAAGGTTTAATTTCATCTTTCATCAACTATACTTCTCTTCTTATCATATATAAACATATATTTATATATATAACCATTCAACTTAAAAGGCTGAAGAGCAATAGAGTAATTATGGAAAAAGAGAAAACTGAAGACTTCGCCTTGATGGCAGAGTTGGAATCATTCTTCTCAGCCCTTGCAGATTCCACTAGGCTTAGAATTGTAATGTTCCTCCTGAAGAACGGTGAGGCCTCAGTTCAGGAGATCTGTAAGGGAGTAGGGAAATCACAGCCGTTGGTCTCACATCATATGGCGTGCCTAAAGAACTGCGGAGTGGTAAAGTGGGAAAGAAAGGGGAAAAATGTAATATATAAGCTGAACGACGAACATGTGAAGGAAATAATTAATGAAGCCTTGAATCACGTAAGCTTGTTCAGTAATTCCATTTTATCATGTGAGATCATCAAGGAAGAGAGAGAAGATGGAAAGGAATAGAGAAATGTAGGAATGAAAAACAAGGGTTTTTGCATGAAATATAAATATTATATTTAGTTTACTAAAAAATTTATACGAACTTCTTTTTAGGAGATTATTTTTCCTTATTTAAAGAGGACTTAACTCTTTACATATACATCCTTCACTTTCCCACGAAATGGTCCCCTTTTCCTTGATCAAGGAATACAAAAGTATCCTTTTAGTGAACAAAAAAGGTAGCGAATACCTTAAAACTATAATTAGATATCTTTTTTCTGCTTTTTAATATTATATTCATTTCCTAGATTTTTAAATACTTTATCCGATATCTCATCTGGAATTAAGATTGTAACTCCCTTATCTCTTATCTTCATATCCCTCAAACTACATCTTGTGAAATATTGACAGAGAGTTACTCGAATCTATCCCGCCTCTGTCTATACTAAGTTACTAAAAGTTAATTGAATATAATAAGAATATTTTCTATTAAATTGAGAAGTTATAGCTAAAAATTTTAGAGAAAAATACTAAGTATTATATGAGGTTTGGGAGACTTCTGACCTTTCGTGCAAAATTTTTATTAAATTGCTCTAAAAAGATAGAGGTAAATGTATTCCAATTGGTTTAGTATTAGGAACGAATTTAAGCTCATTGAAAGTGTAGAAGGAATGAAGGATTATTTATCTCATGAGAACTCTGAAATCGTTCCATGTATTTTTAGAGATAGCTCAGATTCACCGTTCGACATGGATGCATCTTTAATTTATTCCATTCTCGGAGAACCGGGTTACTTAATTTGGGGAGATAGCAAAGGTTCGGTGAAGATCAATGGCAGAGGGAATGGGAGTGAGCCAGTTGGGTATCCTTTTTCAGCGCTTTTCAAAAGATACTTCTTGTCTTATCTTAAAAATGATGGCTCTAGAATAGATATGGTACCATCACTCAACAAGCTTATGATAAGCTTACTTTACGTACCATCGAATGAAAAGAAAAAAAGGGGATTTATAGGAGCTGGAATAATAACAGATATTAATATAGATTCAGTCAGAAATTTCAGATATTGGAAGGAGGAATCTGGCTCAAACGAGAAGTACTGGATTCTTAGATTCAGAATGAAGGTAATATGGTTGTCCAGATCCGTGAGAAACTCAATCCGTGAAAGCATACCTGAGATACTAGAGTGGTTAAGAAAGGGAGGAAACCTTCAAGACCAAGTCCCTTCTATCTTGAGAAACGCAGTAGGAGAAGAAATAGAGGGTGTACAAGCTTCTCAGTCTAATAACTGTTACAGTGATTCGAACTACATAAGCGGTGTGAAAGATTTCATCATGTCCAAGATCCAGAGCGGAGAGGTAGAGGAAACTTATAAATTCTATAAACAGATAACAAATGAACTTGAAGATCTATCTCAAGGTATCATTACAGAAGAAGTAAATAATGCGAATCCCCAATGTAAATCGGTGGAAAAAGCACTTGAGGAAGCTAAAGATTTAATTTCTAACAATCTCTATCTTCAGAATCCTAGAATTTTAGACTTCATGTTTGCGTCCCTGAGGATAGGAAACATTTTGCTTGTAGGACCGCCAGGAGTAGGAAAGACTGAAATAGCTACAACCATAGCAGATTCACTTTGTTCTAACGGCGAGAAGGTTACCGCTAACGCGCTTTGGACGAGAAGGGATTTAATAGGAGGAGAGACCCTGAGGAGAGGATCAATCTCTTGGAAGCCCGGAGTAATTCTCAGAGCTTACGTGAAGGCATCTGAAATACCAGATAACGCATTGTTTCCCGTAGTATTAGAAGAGCTCAATCGTGCAGACATAGACAAAGCTTTCGGTGACTTTTTCACCATGTTTTCATCCGCTGACGCCTCTAAATGGAGAATTCCGTCCTCTTTGATGGAAGAAATAAGGTCTTTTCCGCCCGATCCTCAGCTATATCAACTCCTTAAGGTAATAGAGAACGAGAAGAACACTGGGAAAAGTCCCCTAAGTAAGTTGAGGGTTATAGCGACAATCAACTTGAAGGACTTAAGGAACCTATATCAAATAGGCGACGCCATTACCAGAAGATTTTCCGTCTTTTATTTGGATTGCCCTAAGGGAGACTCAGACGTTGAGGTAGTGATGAAAGCTAATGGATTTAACTTTACTCAGGAAACGGTAAATGACCTTAAGGAATTGATATCTAGAGTTAGGAAAGGGTTAGGATCAAAGTTCTGCCTTTCTACATCTACGGTATCAAAGGTAATATCGCAGATGTCCATAATGCAGAAGGAGACTCATAAAATCGAAAAACAAGAAATAATAGAGCTAATCAAGATACATGCAGGAACTATAGATAATGGAGTAATGAAGAGGATAGACAAGATACTTGAAGTAAGTTCCGAAACTCATTAAAAAACATGAGATTCGTGTATTAAGTTCGATCTATATTCATGTACACCAATTCTAGATTTAGAGTACAACGTGAAAGTGAGTCTCAATTCTTTAATACTAAAGTATGCATGTGGACTATCAGCATAATCATAGAAATATCCATTATTTTCAGTCAAGAAGATAGTCATTTTATGATTATGCGATAATAATTAACATATATAATTTTCTTTCACCTATCAATGATATCTTGAAGGGAAATCAAAACCAACGGAAATCACTTAACGCTAGAGATAAACGTCTTATAGAGCTTACATCCAGATTCTACTTACAATATAGGGGAGTGGACTCTTTCTCTAAGCTAAGTAGGATCCTGGATAAAGTTGACGCCATGAACTTAGATGATGCTCAACAAGTCATTTCAGCGTACTTAACTTACTCGGCTCTGAGGACAGTTAACAGAGCTATCAACTCAGGGTTAAGGGATCAGTGGGTTAGAAGGGAATACCTATCCGAAACCGGAGAAGATGTGTATGGAATCCTAGATGTTTCCAGGTCATTAACTACCCTTCCCTTCAATGTAGCTTATCTCCAGCCAAATCTAAGGTCTAAGGAGCTATCTTTTCTGGCCTGGATAGCAAGGGAGACATTGAGAAACGCTAAAGACAAGTTGAACTATTCCGCTATTGAGCCCTTCAGCTTCTATCATGAAATGAGAAGAGAAATCAAAAAGGCATATGAGAGAAAAAAGTTGCTTCCCGAGCCGTCAATTCCCTCAATAGACGAAAACTCTCCCGACTGGCTGAGAAACAGTTATCGCGCCTACTTGATCTCGAAGAGGAGCAAGATGGGAATCAAATCCAGAGGAGGGAGGAAAGACGTCAAGATAGTAATCAGCAAGCTTTACGAGCTCTTCGTATACATGATAGTCATGAAAGTACTAAAGGAGAAAGGGTTCACTATTAAGGGAAAGGAAGGTTTCATGGAAGGGAGCTTAGGAAACGAACTTCTTCATTTAGCGTTTAACGTAGATCCTACGTCTTACGGTATAAAAGACCTGATCGAGAGTGTTGATGCCATGGACGAGAAATTCACTAAAAGCGTACTAGGAAGACCCGATCTCTCCATAATAAAGGAGAGCGAAAGGAAAAGGAAATTAATAATAATTGAATGTAAGTATTCCCTCAGTCCAACGTACATTACGGAGGGCAGATTTAAGGCAATGGCTTACACTTACGAGTTTAGTTCTGATGCTACATTACTTGTGTTTCCTGGTTTACTGAATAGAAAGGCTAAACAGGGAGAGGAGGAGAGCACTATCCGGATTTACGAGGAAATGATGAAAAGAAAGGTGAACGGACAAGTTGTAGGATGGATAGACCTGAAGCTCAGGGATGGAAGAAAGGTTTACCTAGTTTCCATAGACCCAATGGAGAAAATGGAAGAGAACTTTGAGAGAATGAAGACGGTGATCTCTTCACTTATCTAGAAAGAGAGGAAGAGATAATTGAAATTAAATAGAGTTAGCTCAAAGTTTATCTTGTAACGTATTTTTAACGCATCTATGAGCAAGTTCTTCTCCTCAAGACAGATGTAAACCATGAAGATCCTCTTTGGAAACCCAACCTACTTGATTTTATCCCACTGTTTAGCCTCTTATATCAGTAATTCTTTTTACCACGAGAACATTAGCTTTCATGTGTCTTCGTTTCAAAATGCAGTGCTTCTTTGCAAAAGGTCTTTGAATTACCTGAAAGCTTCAAAGGAATCGTTCAAGGAGGGTTTGTATGACGTTTCCTCTACAAACTGTCAGATTTCCGCCGAGCTTCTCATAAAATCAACGTACCTTCTGTTGGGGTTGAGGCTGGACTTTCCCCCAGGTTTCGAAGTCATCCCCATAAATGAAGGGGAGTTCGATAAGGCAATCAGGAAGAATAATCCCGTGATTTGGGACGTTAAGAGTAAGGGAATAGTTCTAAGAGATGATCTAGAGATCTGTAAAAAGTATACTAACGTGATAAGATGTACTTTTGTGGAGTAATCTAGCTTCCTATCACTCTTTACTCTTAAGGGTTCGACGTTTATGTAGAATGGTACTTAAAATCTTCCTAGAAAAGAAAGAGCTGAGCTCTATCAAGGTTATTTCCCCAGTGACTAAATGACTTAATTTCTTCAACTTCTTGGCTTTATCGAAGTGTACGTCCTCTACTATAAGACAGAATAATGTTAGTATCGAGATAATAAATGTCTTATTTTTTATAGTAGCTCATTTTAGCTTTTACCTGTCGCTGTTAATGACGGATTTCTCTGTCCTCTCCTGTCTTAGGTCTGACATATCAAGATGTCTGTAAGGAAAACCTTCTTTTACCCATTCATCCACCAGTTTGAGTACCTCTTCTTGTTTCCTGATCTTCTCCTCCACTTCACTCCTTCCTGATTCTATAAGCATGTTAACTGCTTCATTTTTTGACTTAGCTATTCCCAGTTGAATCATTTTCTCGATTAGCCTAGCTAGTTCTTCACTTACCTCAATAGTGATAGTTTTACTTCCCATTATGCTATATGGGTATATACCTAATATATAATGGATTTAAGAGGTTCATAATTTTGTGGTAAAGAGCCTAAGCTTGAAGGTTAGGATGATAACTGGGACTTTTCCAGCGGACTATCGAGAAATCCTTAGTTGTGAATACTTCATCGACATGGAATAGTTAGATGGCCTCATGAAGAGCATAGATGACACACATTTTCGGGATAAGCTACGTGTTATATAGTGACGCAGATTTTAACGGTGGAGAGAAAAATAAGGTAATTACTAAGAACGTCAATCGTGACTCTTCCTGTTTTCTATAACCCGAACGAGAATAAAAGATAAATGACGTTCATTGTCACTATAGGTTATGCGGTAGGAAGAACTTTTCCAACATGATCATGGATCTCAGGAATTATCCATATTTATCTCAAAAAGAGATGTAAATATGAACTAGAGAGAAACCTCACAATGTGAGAGGTAATCAAGTATAACGTGCAGATTTCATGTCAACAGACGAAATCCATATATCTCAGCTCTTTATTCTCATCCTTCTTTACTATTCTCTCCTGATAAAGTACCTCAAAGTTATTTGTCTTAGCCTCATGAAGTAGGTCCTCCAGAATTTCATAATCTTTGTCACATAGATTCCCTCCTCCAGTAAGCTTCAGTATTGGCCTTATTCTTGCAATCTGAAACTTTGACTCTTTCTCTAAGTAGAAAAGCTTCTTGAGGTTAGAGTAAACAATCATTTTCATGAGTCCATCTTTTATGTCATCCTCTGATGGAAGTGGACGGCCCGCAGAGTTCTTAGCCTCCACCATACAGACGACGTCGCTGATTTATGTAAGCTTCATCCAAGGTGAAGTGGTAAAGTCCACCTAAGTAGTTTTGAATATCTATTGAAGCCTTTTCACCCTTTACTCTTTCTTTAGGTTGAATCGTCCTCAATTCCCTGCTCTGTGCCTCCATAGACCTCTTCCTAGAATTATTCTTGAACTCATCTGCACTCCTACTTATCTCCTCTATTCTTCTCATTGCAAATTTCAGATCATGCATCTCGACGTTAAGTTCCTTTGATATTCTCTCGTAAGACTCTACGGCTTTCCTCCCAATCTCTTCAATGTTGGATGGCGATAGCTGTTCAAGGTTCCAATGATAGGCATCCGATTGATATGACGATAACTCCTTAAATTTCTTCCTGAGATATTCATAATCAAACTCTTGAGAGGTAATCTTATCCTTAATTCTATGATTCAAGGTTGCCCTTTCATAGTACGCTACTACGACGTAAACCTGAAGCAAAGTCATGAGGGAGACTGTATCCCATTGTAGAAAGTCTCTATCACCTCCTTTCCCTTCATCCTTAACTATGGGTATTATAGTTACTCTCTTCTGTGATTGCAAGGTATTGTATACTCTTGCATATGGATAAGACCTAGTTCTCTTAGGTGAGACCCACCAACTGACCGCGAAGTTTTGACCTTCATGCGAATAATTGAAGAAAGCCCTTCTCTTGATCCCATCCTCAAGGTCTTCAAAGGTCTCAAGCTTGGGTAACCTGAATGTAGGCTGATAACGTATTCCCTCCACAACACCCTCAAATCTCAAGTCAACTCACTTTCTTGTTCTCCAATTTTTCATTAATCTTGGCACGCATATTAGAGGATAATCTCTTCGCATCCTCTCTTTCTAGGAACTCTACTTTTTCTTCTCCGAAGAGTGTACTTACCGGGATCCTTTCCCTAATTACGTCTTTCAGCTCCAGATCAATCTCGTATCCCACTGCGTTCCTCCCCATCTCTCTGGCGACCTTCAAAGTAGTGCCAGTGCCAGTAAACGGGTCTAGAACTACGTCTCCCACGTATGAGTACAAGGTGATGATTCTCCTGGCAAGATCCTCGGGGAAAGGAGCAGTAAACTTAGATAACTTGTTGTTAGGTAGAACGTTAGTTATCTCCCAAACGTTAGAGTACCATTTCTCCCTTTGAAACTTGGTAATATCTATCTTGCTCTCCTCTTTATTCTTGGGAGTGAAGTTACCTTGTTTCTTGAATATTACAATATCCTCGTAAATGTTATCTGGATAGAAATACAGAGGGTAAGGGTGTTGAATTAGTACACCACTCCTTCTGCTTATGCGTATGTAACCCTCGGGTTTCTTCCAGATTATCCTCTCCTGATATTTAAAGCCTAAGTCTTGCATGATCTTTATGAGGTCTGCAACTATAGGGTAAAGTACTCCGTCGATCCTCACGTCTGCGGTAACGAAAACCGCAGCCCTACCTTTTTCCAAGACTCTGTGAACCTCCTTTCCTACACCCTTCAGGAGGTCTAGGTAGGCGGAGTAACTGGGAAAGAGATCTGGAAAATCGAAAGGAGCGTTATAATAGGGAGGTGAAGTTAGCACTAAACCCACGCTTTCATCAACGATCTCACTCATGTTCCTCGAATCGCCGAAGATTACTTTGATCATGGAAACTTGTCCTTAGATCAAGATAAAAACTTTCCTGACATCTGGAGTTTAGATTTAGGTTATAATCAACGAAAGTAGTACTGAAAAACCAGTTATCAGTAAATATAAGAGATCTAAAAAAGGATTTTCATTAAGAATTACTACTTTATATAAAAAATAATAGTTGAATTCCTAGAATCTTAGAGGATTTTATGCCGTTGAGGTTTTCCGTCCAGATTTAAACACTTGATATATACGAGTAGTCTTTTTCCATGATCGTCATATATTTCTATTAAAAAATGATCCTCAGCCGTATTGAGGGCTTCCTTAAGGTTTCTTACGTTCTTTTCATCCCTTAATTTTCCATCGCGTGAGTAAAATTTAGCCTTCACATGGAGAGCATATCTAAGCTAAGCGGAGAGTGATGAATGAAAGACCTCTTTGGAGTCAAATTCATGCATTTACAATATTAGTCTGTCTTCATACATTGGAATTCTCTGGTTTGACCCTCTTTTCTTCTGTTTTCAGAATAAAAGAGTCTAGATCAAGAGTATCTTTCAATACTTATTATTTTTGTGAAAGAAATTCATATAAACCTAAAGGATCTAAAAGATAATTAAGGAAATCTACCACTTTACCTTCATTATCTGCTAATAGATATAGAATGAGAGAAACGCAGAAGAAAACATAATGTCTTTCCTCAATCTTTCTTTCCACAATAATTATAACAGATTTTAATAAATAAAAGCTAAACTTATATTATTATAATCATTATTTCTATAATCTTAAAAAATTAGTGAAATATTTTTAATGAAAAGCTCTATTCCTATATGAAGGCTAAAATAAACTATGAAATGAAAGGCAAAGATAATAGTATCTTACGGTACACTATGACTACTTCTTAGATACCTATATTGGAAATAATGCTAAGTCCTACACAAAAGTTTTCTTCTGTGTCTAGATGAATTTCCTCGCGTAACTAGAGATTATCTCTTATAGATAAATGCATGAGTTAACACATAAAGGTTCGTAGTATATCCATTCAATGTAAACTAGTTGAGAAAGTTAAAGTGATAGTCTTTTGAAACTCGGACCTAAATTACCCTTAGTTAATGATACTGAACAAGAATATATCACGATCGAAAAACGAACTAACTACTAACGACGTAAATCCGAAGGAAGAATGTCTCATTCCTTATTCAGAAAATATCCTAAACTAATATAAAAAATAGTAAGGAAAAGTTAAAACCCGAGGAAACTTTTCATTCTTCTATATATATATATAGAGAGAGAGCTCTACTTGAAGGTGAGAGCCATGAAAGAGGAACAGAGAAATTGCAGAATGTAATTAAAAAATGGGTTATCGTTTTTCATTACCATACGCTTGAACTTTTAATTAAGTAGTAGATATGAGAATAATAAAATTAGTATATTATAGCTATTATTATTTTAGGATGTTAAAGTCTACCTGATCTCAATTCCTTGTCTAAGTAAAAATAGTAATACTTTAAATTTACCTAGGGCTACAAGGCCTGTCTCTGGCTTCAATACTTGGACAAAATCTTTACTTCAAAGAGTCTATCTTCAACTTAACGTTAGGAAACAAGGATAGCCGTTTGTAATCTCGCAGAACTACTCGCGCTATACTACTCCAGCATTAATATAATATATAATATTACGTCATAATAACTATTTATTAATTATATTTTAATAATGAATTATTTTAAGAAAAGATTTTATTGAAAAAAATATTTTAGAAATTTATTTATTTATTATAAAAAAGGTTTTAAATCATGAAGAAGAATATATAATTTAGATAGAAAGAATATATAATTTAGATACAAAATGACTAAGGTATTAGTTATAGGAGGAAGATTTGGAGCTTTGACGCCTGCTTATACGCTGAAAAGGTTAGTTGGAAGTAAGGCTGATATTAAACTGATTAACGAAAGCAAATACAGCTGGCTTAGGCTAGATATGCCTCACGTTTCAATCGGAGTGAAAGACGTTGAAGAATGGAAGTTAGATCTATCTAAGGCTTTACCTCAAAAAGGAATAGAATTTGAGGAAGGTAAAATTACAAAAATTGATGCAGAAAATAATAAGGTTATTTATAGAGAAGGGGGGTTAAGGGGGCGAAAAGCCTCGCCTCTCTGAGGCGGGGAGGAAGTCAGCTTGTGTTGTGATGCTATACTTCCAAGACGAACTCACCTTCCAGATTAAGAAGGAGACTAACTGTATCTCTTAATTTATCTTGAGATAAAAACTGCAGTTGCAAGTCCTGCTCTGGAAGAAGAGAACATGAGGAATCGAACATTCATACCTCAATGATCGTTGTTGTTGTTATATTTTCTCTTCACCTTCCCTTCCTTCTTTTTAAGTCTCTGTGGAGTGTGAGTAAACAAAGTTTTTAAGTCTCTGTGGAGTGTGAGTAAACATGATAGAGGAGTATAACCCATGGTGGATCTCTAGGGACAAGGTAAAGGAAATAGAGATATTCAGGAAGTTCGAAGAGTCCCAATTGAAATGGGTACCTGACGTGATCCAAAAGTTAAGCCTCTCTCCATTCTCGCTAAACTTTGTGTTGGGTCCAAGGCAAGTGGGAAAGTCTACAGCAATGATCCTGTTGGTGAAGAAACTCTTGGATGATAACGTAGATCCTAAGGCGATCTTCTACTTCTCTTGCGACAAGATAGTAGACTACAAGGAACTGGACGAAATACTTGAGGACTACCTGAGGATAAAGAAGTCGAACAACATAACTAGTTCCTTCCTCCTCCTGGACGAGATAACTTATCCCAAGGAATGGCACAGAGCACTGAAGAGCAGGATAGACAAGGGTGACTTTAAGAACGACGTATTAGTGGTCACTGGTTCTCTCTCCGTGTCTGCAAGGAGGGAAATAGAAACTTTCCCTGGCAGAAGAGGACAAGGGAAGAACTTGATCATGTATCCATTACCTTTCTCTAAGTACGTGGAACTGTTTAACGTAAAGCTCCCAAGAGGTGACTTGAACTTCGTGACCTCTAACTTCGGTAGATATTCCCATCTTACTCAGACTCTGAACGAACTTATGGAGAGATACCTTGTAACCGGAGGTTTTCCCAACGCTATCAGGGAACATTCCTCTTACGGGAGGGTTTCTGTAACAGTTGATGATTTCTTGTCGAGCGTGATCAGCGATATAAACAAGCTTAGGAGAAGTGAGACCTTCTTCAAGCTGACCGTGAAGGGACTTTTGGAGAGAACCTCCAGCGAACTGAGCTATCACAGCATCTCCAAGTCATTTGGAGTTGGAACAGTAAAAACAGCCATAAGTTACGTGGAGCTCCTCGACAAGATGTACCTACTCAAGGTCCTGGAGCAGGTAGATCTTGAGGGAAACGTGATGGTAAGAAAGGAGAAGAAGTTTTACTTCACCGACCCATTCATCTATAAGGCATTCTCTTCCTGGACTTCTGTCTCCGTTCCAGGGGAAAGGTTGATGGAGAGCGTGGCTGTAACTCATATCTCCAGACTTTACGAGACGTTCTACACTAAGGTGAGGGGAGAGGTAGACGTGGTGGTGAAAGGAAATGAAATGACGGGATTTGAGGTTAAGTTCGGTAAGGTAAAGGAGGAGAAGAAAATCTTGGGCAGGATGAAGAAAGTTTTCGTGCTCAGCAAGGACACGGTGAGGGATAGAGTTATTCCCCTTTCTCTTTTCCTCTCCATGTTAGACGTGCCTCAGTCTGTAGAGTTCAAGGTGCTGAAGTAAACTACCCCGCCCTTACGGACGGGGTCTCTGGCGATGGAAGATGAAGGAGATCTTATCATCATTCTATCTGAATCCATAGAGAAGCTGAATCTATTGAAAATAATTCTTTTTCTTTGAACCTGATTATATTACGCATAGGGAAAAATATTATTACACAAGGAAAAAGGTCAACTACCCTACCCTCATGGATAAGGAATCCTACTTCAGGACTTCGCCTTGCCTAGGTCCCGTAATTAATTTCTGGACATGAAACGTTGATTTCTGCTTTTCTGAGTATCTCTTTAACGTACCTCATATCTCCCACGGCTCCTCGGTCATGTCTACAAGTTTTAAATGGAATGGGACTCAAACCTTAATATAAGAGTCGTGGAATGTAAGTCCATATTTAAATTTGATTTGATAGGGGTATAAAGCATTCATGTCTCTATGTCATTCTGATGTCTAGAATTTCACATACATCTTTAATATTAACAAATGAATATATTATTATTGTTGTTGTATAATTTTACTTACCTTAACGTCTGCCTACCTAATTATGAAAAATCTTGAGTATAATTTCTCTTCTTCTTTTACGTTTCACTTACCCTCTAATCAGTAAATGGAGCTCCGTATGGACTGCTACGCTATACACGTTCATTGTTTATTCTCTAGCAACTAAATTAAGAAATTCTATAAATGTATAAAGTTTACCCTTACAGTTTTTTCTGTCACTAAAGCATTCAATAAAATGACATATAATTTATATGTGATATCTTGAGCATCAAAGCCATTCATGCAATTATCTCATCGGTTTTAGGCTACTATTATCTATAATTGACACAACTTTTACGCAGTTTAACGCGAATTATATCGAACATCATCATTACGTAGATGAACTCCTAATCCCGAGGAACGCGGAAATATTCTACACTTTATATAAGGCTTAATTTACTCCGTGTTTAACGATTTCGAGATCTTTTGAGTTTAAACGTTATAAAGAGTACTTCATTCTAAGGACGTACACTTCTCGATTATGTATGTGTGCCTAACATATTGTAAGTCTTTGATAGCTCTTTTGATTATCCCACTATAAAAACTCCTTTAATTATCAACGTCAAGTTCTTCCTTCTTTTGTTCACTTCATCAGAAAAGGAGAGTACTCTTCTCCTTCGAATGAACGGGCTAACCTCCTCGCTTGGGTGAATACTTCGTCCTCCCCAACGTTACTAAGTCCTCTATAAACTTCCCTTAATGAGATGCCTTCCTCACCTTTTTCCCTAGCCTTACCTATGAGGAACTTGTCCACGAGGGGACGAAACTCTTCCATTAAGTCGAAGACTAAGGACTCCCTTCCAGACCTAATAGAGTGGAGGAAACCTACGTATGGATTGAGGCCTGCTGAGATTACTGCAGACCATACCCTCCTCCTGAGCATGGCATAGCCCACGTTTAATGCCACATTAAACGGATCCTCGGACTTCCTTTTCCTGCCTGGAAACTTCAGGGGAATAAGGGACTTCACCGAAGACCAGTAGATTCTGGCGCCCTCAGCTTCCTTTCCCATGACTTGTTTCACAGTTGAACATGTGATTACTTCTTCCTCAAGTTTCTGCAATCTTTCTGTTGATAGGTCAAGGGAGTACTTCCTCTCGTAATACCTGAGTACTACCCTCTGATTTCTCAGCTTCCCCCTAACAAAGACGGAGGCATACTTTACCCGAGAGCTCTTCCACGCCTTAAGTTGAGATAGCCAAACCTTCATGGAACCGCCGTATCTTGCGGGTATCACCTTAGCTACAGGTTCGCCTTTCCTGAAGAAGACTAGGTCTATCCCGTACTCGTTAGCTAGCGCAATTACCTCAGAAGAAACCGAACCAGTGACGAGAAAAACGATGGAAGATAGCTCAACTGGAGAGACGCTCCACATATCCTTCCCTTTTAAGGAGCAAACTATCATGTTGTCTTTAACGTGTAAGAAAGCTCCCCAATCTTTTACGAAGGCTATAGTGCCTCCTTCCATAATTATATCTTGATGAAGGGGGTTATAAATTGGTAATACCGTTTCATCGAGAGCTTCTAAGATACTAATCTTTTATGATTTATTATGATAATTTTATATTAATTAAATTTTATTAGATAAAAATTAACTAGAAATGTGTATAATCTTTCAATCCCGTTATGGGTTCAACATGTGTACAATTATCCTACTACTGATGAGACACAGTATCTCTTTCAATCCCGTTATGGGTTCAACTCATTCGTAATAGATGATCATGTGATGGAAAGAACTAGAAACTTTCAATCCCGTTATGGGTTCAACAAGACGTGACAGTCTTTAATGTCAAAAAACGTGACAACTTTCAATCCCGTTATGGGTTCAACTCTTGCCGTTGGAATCGTTGGCCTCCTCGTATTCGGCTACTTTCAATCCCGTTATGGGTTCAACCGGGTCCGTACCTGGTGGAGGCAAGGCAGGTAACTCTCTTTCAATCCCGTTATGGGTTCAACACTTTTTGAAGGCTGGTAGAACTTTATTGGAGATGTCCATATACTTTCAATCCCGTTATGGGTTCAACTAGAACAGCTTCCAGACGTAACAAAGGCCCTTCAAGGGCTTTCAATCCCGTTATGGGTTCAACAAATTAAACAATGCACAAAACCTGCTCGCCAATTATTCTTTCAATCCCGTTATGGGTTCAACAAGAGTTAATTAATGAACTCAAGATTGTGCAAATATATGACTTTCAATCCCGTTATGGGTTCAACTTGCTTGCGTTTTCTATTTTCCACGACGGCGTCACTCCTCTTTCAATCCCGTTATGGGTTCAACTGTACGAATGTCATATTTGCGGTTTCTGGAGTTATGATATCTTTCAATCCCGTTATGGGTTCAACCATTCAACTATTGAAAGATGTTTTAAGAAGATATTCCACTATCTTTCAATCCCGTTATGGGTTCAACTTAGTTTCATTCGTTCTTCTCATTAGGACGTAAGGATCCACCTTTCAATCCCGTTATGGGTTCAACAACCCAGAAACAAACACATAACCAAAACTATCCAAACACACTTTCAATCCCGTTATGGGTTCAACGATACTTATCATTTTTCAGTTTTATTCGCATTATTTCTCTCTTTCAATCCCGTTATGGGTTCAACTATGATCCTCAGCTCCTTTTCTGGCCCTGCGGCCTGAGCTTTCAATCCCGTTATGGGTTCAACTGATATTCTTCATGTTTAGCGGTGATTTCAAATGGATTTAACCTTTCAATCCCGTTATGGGTTCAACTTTGACCAAGAGGATTTACAATTGTTAAAGAAGTGGATAGGCTTTCAATCCCGTTATGGGTTCAACTCATAGATACGTATGCCCATTCTGCATGGCCCACTTTGAAGCTTTCAATCCCGTTATGGGTTCAACATGGAAACACACATAACGGTAAAAATGGATAAGAAATTGAGCTTTCAATCCCGTTATGGGTTCAACGAGTGATACATTGTACATCTTCACCTTGATGATACGTTTCTTTCAATCCCGTTATGGGTTCAACAGAGGCATTTATTTACCTCTACTCTTTTTCCTCTCCTTTCTCCCCTATAAATTTTACGTCACCTCCCTAACCTCATCATGCGACCTTACTTCTCTTCCTTTTCTTTACCTTTCTCGGTCGCATGGTCTTTTACACTAACTGAAAGAAATCTCTCTATTTATAAACGTAAAACTACTCTAAAGATTTCGTTTTGGTCGCAAGGAGACTCGAACTTCATCGTTTATTATCTTCATGAAAGGATCGAATCTTTTAGTATGATCTAATCTAAGAATAGGTATCTATATATATATACACAACATGACTACTCTGTTTCTTCCTTCCAGGAACGCGTTATATTATTAATTTTAATTTCAATATATTTTATTATTTATTAAATATACTAAAAATTTTATTTTAAAACTTATTTTTATGTTATACTAAAAGATATGATGGGCATTATAGGCTACTTTATGAGCCTTATTCAATAATCTTATATTTAATAGAAAATATTTAACTATAATTTCTAATAACTAATATAATTAAACGCTATAATTTTTAATTAATATTATCTTGAAATACACGAGGGAAAGGAATGCTATAATTTTTTCATCGCACAGAGAATTGACAACCTAGCAAACCAAATCCAGCCTTGAACACCTCAAGCATATCTAAATATTCCTCCTCCATCTACGAATAAACCCTGAGCTAGGTACCGAATGCCTTCCATGAACAACGGTTTAGTATTCTAGTCTCCACCTATTTTCATTCTCTGTTCATTTCCCTAGAAGGCGGACAATCTCACAGTCACAGCTTTACTTATGTAAAAGTCTTCACGATTCTAGACGAAGACTACGAGAATTAGAGATGTGATGAAATCTTTTCTTAACTTGTCAATCATTACGAAATCCTTTTCAACCACAACTTATTTCTCGGGAATCCATGATATTATATTCCATGTTTTACGTGGTTTTCTACGATATAACAGACTCGAACCTGAGGCAAAAGGTATCTTCATTTCTCAAATCTAAGGGTTTGAGAAGAGTGCAACTGAGCGTCTTCGTCGGGGAGATGAACTCGTCAACTTTGAAGGACGTGAGATCAGGTCTCTCAAGGCTCCACAGAATATCTCAAGAAGGGGAAAGGTTTTCCATCATGATAGTCCCTACCACGGAGTCCCTCTTTTCTAAGAGAATTTCAATCCCTGATGAGGACTTAGATGAGGATAAGATAATATGGTGAACTCTCATCAAGCGCCACTCTGACTAGTAAAGCTTTTAGGTAGGGTTATAGTCAGGACTCACTAAGGCGTTTGAAGAGAGGTAGAAGTATGTCGGGTCAATTTAAGTCAAGGCTTAAAGTCGGGTTAAATCAGGGCATCAGCGAGATAGTCATAAAAGCTATTTAAGTCAAGGCTTAAAGTCGAGTGAGTGTATTACTAGAATCGCGTGATGGAGAGATTGATAACGGGTACCACGGTGAAGCATTACGTCTACTGTCCTAGAATAGTATACCTTGAAGCTTTGGGCTTCCGTGAGAGGGTATCCCAGTACATGTTAGAGGCTGACTTCCTCCCGGCCCTAAAGGGCGAGGGTTCCCCTCATCGATTCGGGTTTACATCTCTCATTTGAGGGGCAGTCGAGAGGCTCAGAGAACCCCTCCCATTTAAATTCATGATTGCAATTACATCACGGTCGTTCTCATAACCACATGAGCACTTAAACCAACGATATCCTTTCTCCTCCATCCTTCTACCACACTTAGGGCAAGAGACTGATGAATAACTAGGATTAACAAACTCAACAATCATTCCGTGTTTCTTAGCCTGCCAAGAAATCCAATACTGCAAACGGCGATACTGCATCAAGTAGAGTTTATCGTGAAACTCCTTAGGCAATTTATCTACGTTTTTGATGAGGTTCTTAAGGTTCTCTAACTTAATGACGTTAGAACCCATCATTCTTGTTACTTCAACAACCCACTTCCCCACTTTTCTAGCAAAATCCTCCATAACCCTCTTAGCCTTTATGTGAAAAGAACGAACCCTGTTTAGGATCCTCTTATTCTCCCTCCACCTTCTAGGGTACTTCCTTTGTAGTCTTTCAGCTAATGACTTCCAGTGATGAACCTCTTCGAGACGAGTTGGAATCCTAACGTAGTTTCTGTCGTCTTTGCCAACTACTACTTCAGCCATGTTAATGTCTACGGCAACACTTTCCTTTGGCTCAACCTTCTCAAACGGTTTCTCAAAAACGACCTTGAGGAAAGCCTTATCGTCTCTGATCACTAACCTAGCCTCCTTAATCCTCCAGTTAGTATACTCCTTGAGGTTTCTAGGATCACCCAGAATTGATAGCTCGCCGACACTTGTTATCCTAACAGTCATCCTCGCGAAGTTCACGCTATAACTCGCTTTAGGCGTTAACCATACCGTAGGTTTGTACACTCTAGGAAAACGCCCCCTCCTCGGGTTGTTGTACCACCCCTTGTATGTCGAGAGTGAATCCCTATAACAGTCCTCAGCAACCTTTGACGGTAGATTGTACTCTTCTCTTAACTTCTTGTATAACTCCTCGTGGACTTTCCCTAACACTCCCTTCTCATTCGGGTTTTTCACATTTTCCTTTAACCAAAACAACGAAAAACGGAGTGCTTTAACGTAGTTATTAACGATGGCTAGGAGGGAGTCTGAGACTGCGATCTTCATCGAAACAGTAGCTCTGATCGCTTTAACCCTCCTAGCCATTAATGGAATTTAAGAAAAAGAATTATTTAAATATAAGTGGGCTATCCATCCCCGCCCTAAAGGGCGAGGCTTTCCGCCCCCTTAACCCCCTTCTCTGTAAACACAAAGGTAGTGATACAGGATCATCATGCACTGACCTTCTCTTTTAAAATCCAAAGCTATAACCAGAGATTTTATAACGAATATCTCTAAATAAAGAATAATGGTGGAAGGAGATAAAACTCTAAAGAATTCCCTTTTATTAATTCTCCATGTGAACTTAGGACTCTTGACGAGAGGAAATTCGATAACGGTCTGTTACTCTTTATTTCCCCATGTAGACCGTGTAAGAGGAACTAAGAAAAATAGCTGGAGGTCGTATTTACGTGTCTCACGAGCGCCATGAGTGATTGCGAGATTTCGTGTTAATCATCATTCTTACCACAGTGTCATTTGTTATCGTGCGTAGAGTGATTCTAAAATTTCGTACAATTTGAAACAAATTAAAGGAGTTTAGAGGCTTACTCCTTTAGCGATCTTCTCAAAAATATATTAGGCATGGCTCGTATAAATGAGGGGCATCTATCCTCACGACGGGTCTCCTCAATACCGTCAAGTTAAAAGCAGGGAAGGGATAATACTGTGGACATGAACTTGGTTTCTACATTGGGTACTACCCCTGGAGGAGTTGCAGAGACTTACCTTTCACTGATGAAAGGAAACTACTTAGCTCCTTTTCCTAACTATCCCCTCAAGATAGATGAAGTCGTAGTGGTTAGAACCAAAGGTACCGATGTGTCTTTCTCCGTCCTCTCCATAATCTTTTCGAAATGTGTGTCTTCAATCCCCATTAGGGAGGTCAAGCTGTCCATTGATGACGTTATGAACCCGCAGGACTTCAAGGAAGTTAGGGAGAGAGTTAGATCCCTGCTCTCCCCTGGAGATTACTTGGACTTCACAGGAGGAAGGAAAGCAATAAGCGCTGCTGCGGCATTGGCAGCGAGAGAGGCAGGAGCTCATCTGGTGAGTACTGCGGTAGATCAGGACACCTATGCCAGAATGAACGAGGTCATGATGAGGATAGCTAAAGGAGAGGACGTTGATCCATGTAACCTTTTAGCCAATGGAAGGACTATAGTCTTCTTTTAAAGGACTAGGAAAAGAGAAAGAGTTTTTCCCTCTCTCTTCTTTTAATCCATATAGATATATGTACTGAAGCGCCTTGAAATGCTGTCATTATGAGTTTTCACGTTTAAGGCAAGGCGTTGAGTCTGAGACTTGTAGGACATGGTATGGGATAGTCCTCTCTTTCATAGTAGACGCTTTTAAGAGGGAATTTGAAATGTTGGGAATAGGTGGATCTTCATCTTTCAAATTACGTCAATACATCTTATTCTACCAGATTGAAAGAAGATATCTTTCCTTGGTGCGTTGAGACATGTATCGTAACGTTAGTAGGGTTATTCACCCTCCTCGTCTTTGACACTGTATGTAAAGGTAAAGAAAGTTTTCGGCTAAATCCTTTTGTGGCACAGCGTCTAGACTTGACACTGTATGTAAAGAAAAGAAAGAGCGGAATTGGATCTAAACCTCTCCTTTTCTGTGACATCGAATCCCTAATCTCAACTAGGTAACGGAATTAACTGCGCGCTCCCCCCTGTGGCAGTTCATCTAGATGCACGTCCTAAGTGGTAGTCTAACATTAACTGCATGATATATAGTAGCGTGATAATTCATCGAAACCCTGCTAATTGGTGGACAGTTGATCCTAAATCTGGTTTTCATGATACGTTAAAATATCACATCAGGTGCAGTTCATGTAGGTAAAATAGTAAAATCTCAACAAGTCATATCATCATCCCTTTTTTAACATTTTGCTGTAATACAATTTACTTGGATTAAGACGTGTTAAAGCGACCCAATAATTCACCTGATCGGTTCACACGTTCTGGAACTCTATTTTCTCTACATTGAGATACAAAAGGTGAGACAGTCACTTCCCGTAGAGATATCACCAAGTAAGATAATATTCTTATATATTTTAGAATCTTTTGAAAAGATCTATCAACTTTTTTCTTAAAAGTTCTCTTGATAAGCATAACGACAAGCCGACTTCTTACCTAGACTTAGTGAAACCCCCCTCTCTCTTCCGTATCCATGTGCCCCCGGGGGGTTTTAGATATATATCTCCCATGGGATAAACACGTGTCAGCGCCGTCATGGGTGGGGATAGAGATTGCCCGCGCTCACCATCAGGCATTTGTTTGCCCCCTATTTGGCTACAACGAAAGTAGAGAAAATGTGATACTTTACACGGGGTGAGAGAATCATAATTAGTGCCGTAGAGAAGAGCTTTCTAAGAAACCATACAAGCGTAAAAGTGTTGGATGTTCTTTTTTTATCCATTCCTTGGAAGAGCTTTCTAAGAAACCATACAAAGCACATGGAAGGCGGAGACGACTCACGAAGAACAGAGCCCGGGGGTTTCAAAGAAACCACTCCACCACTGTTCTTCCCTCCAATGGACGCAAGGGCTCTTGAATGGGAGGGAGTTATTATAAATCTTACGAATCCCATAGCTAAGAAGAGTAAGGAAAGGGTTTCAAAGAAACTGGGCGTACATCACGGATTACATACCTTTAGGAAAGGACAATCCTGGTCGCACCTCTTTGGCTTCTCAGGCTCTACCCCATTCTCTATGGACTGCATTACCCTGTCCCTCATCTGGAGGAACTCGTCCCTCAGCTAATCACCAACTTGTACTAGCCTACATGAGTCGAAGAGTTTTCCGTCCCTCATCTGGACGTAACAAAGGTAGCCGAAGTCCATGGGATATTCAAACATGCTCTCGTACGCTAAGGCGTAGGCTGCCAAAGCTAACTCGTGTTGCCTCCTGGGCTTACCGGTCTTCATTTCCGCTATTATGGGTACATGAGGAATGAAAGCGTCAGCCCTCACCGCTTCGTGGAGTCCAACCAAAGTACCGTCGAGGGGAAACTCCACCGAGAAAGGGACCACCATTGACGCCAAAGAGTCCCTGGAGAGGTAAGGGGATCTTCCCTTGGCCTTGTCCAACTCAGCTGAGTAAGTGTTAACTATCCTGTCCCAAACAGCCTTCGCGAGGTTTAAGTCATCTACCTTCAAGGAGTAGAACTCATCCTCCATGAGAGTCCTAAGTCTAGCTCCGTTCAGGTCTTCCTCGTAGATGAGTCTCTTCACCGTCTCAATCCCCTTTGCATATGCCTCGTGAATTGAGGTACCAGGAAGGGGTTTAATCTCAACTTTCTTCCCCGTGTACTTGAGGAACGTAAACCTGCCAGTGGAACATAGCCCGTTAGTGAGGTCAGAAACTCCTAGGGTCATGGTTGAGGGAGGATAGACGGGAGGTTCGTTCCAGTTCCATCCTCTCAGTTCCTCAGAAACCGAGCGGGGAGTGTTCCGTGTCCTCCTAGAGAGAAGCATGACGTCGGAGAGGGTGAAGAACATTAATAGGTAGGGGTCTCGAGAAGAAAAAAAAGCTTTTCCTGAAGATAAAAGGAAAAAACTCGTGAAGATTTTTCATGTAGAGGGTGGGGGGAAGATGTTGTCTTATGAGAATATAGATAAAAAAGAAGGAGAAGTACTTGTTAAGCTCTACTTATTTTACTTGTTTTATAAGTACTTTATTTTTTCTTCTATATGAAGAGAGAGACCAAATCAAGATAGTTAGTGCTCTTTTCATAGCTTTCATAATTCTCATTCTCTTAGTCTTTTTCTAGAAGAATATTTAAAATAAAATAAATATAAAATTTTATTTTTATTTTAACTTGTAAAGTAAAAAGTTATTGAAGTGCAGTTTAAATCTCTTGTACGATAAAAGTAGCTATTAATTCGATTCTTTCATGAAGATAATAAACGATGAAGTTCGAGTCTCCTTGCGACCAAAACGAAATCTTTAGAGTAGTTTTACGTTTATAAATAGAGAGATTTCTTTCAGTTAGTGTAAAAGACCATGCGACCGAGAAAGGTAAAGAAAAGGAAGAGAAGTAAGGTCGCATGATGAGGTTAGGGAGGTGACGTAAAATTTATAGGGGAGAAAGGAGAGGAAAAAGAGTAGAGGTAAATAAATGCCTCTGTTGAACCCATAACGGGATTGAAAGTTGAACATTACACCTACAACATGTAAACCATCGTTGTTCGTTGAACCCATAACGGGATTGAAAGTCAAGACATTCTTAATGTCAGACATAATCAGTGTCATGTTGAACCCATAACGGGATTGAAAGATTATCTTCTTGACAGTACCATCTTTTAGCGATATCTCTGTTGAACCCATAACGGGATTGAAAGGAGACAGAGGCGGGGATGATAGTGATCCCGTCTTTCTTTGTTGAACCCATAACGGGATTGAAAGAAAATTAATCCATTTGATAAAAATACTGAACCATACATGTTGAACCCATAACGGGATTGAAAGGCATAGTTTCTCTCCGGGGAGGACGATTTTTCGTCCTTCATGTTGAACCCATAACGGGATTGAAAGATAACCCCTTTAGCATCGTCATAGTATAGCATTACTGTTGAACCCATAACGGGATTGAAAGTTCGCTAGGAACTTACTAGGTAAATTGAATTGCAACAAATGTTGAACCCATAACGGGATTGAAAGGGTAACATTGGTATGGGCATCATAAAAGCATGCTCATACATCCC
This sequence comes from Sulfuracidifex metallicus DSM 6482 = JCM 9184, assembly GCA_032834875.1. NCBI lineage: Archaea > Thermoproteati > Thermoproteota > Thermoprotei > Sulfolobales > Sulfolobaceae > Sulfuracidifex > Sulfuracidifex metallicus. The sequence continues at coordinate 1,762,408 of CP135238.1, read as the reverse complement.
TGTTGAACCCATAACGGGATTGAAAGTCATCGCCTTGATCCAATGGGATACTATATGTGTGTTGAACCCATAACGGGATTGAAAGCTTCTTTGTCTTTCTCTCATATTGTGCAGTTCATCTAAAAGTTGAACCCATAACGGGATTGAAAGGATGTGTAAGCCTTTGGGATCAGCTCCTTGCCTATAATTTTGTTGAACCCATAACGGGATTGAAAGTCTATTATTCCTTTATCGAACCACACTATCCCTCGGTCGGGTTGAACCCATAACGGGATTGAAAGACCTGAAAGGCAAAATACTGATACTTGTTTGCTTCTTCATTGAACCCATAACGGGATTGAAAGTTAACAAACTGGAAAAAGAAGGGATAGTAAAGAAGAAAAGTTGAACCCATAGCGGGATTGAAAGAGTAGTCGTTCTTGATAGTGAGTTTAACCAACTAATCAAGCATCTATCCACGTCATACAAAGATGATATTTATTACTTATCGCAAAACTCCTTTCTAAGTATAGAATTGTTTATCTACATAAAATATATAATAAAATTCTATATTTAAGTGAAAAATAAATATCTGAATAACATAAATTTATACTACGTTTACCCTTCTATAGACAGATGATATTCGCCTTCCGCTCCACATTTCCTCTAGTCCCACATTAAGGTTCTGGGAAAGGAACTTTACGAAGTTCTCTTCGTCAACCCAGGAAGGAACTTGAACCTTGTATATCTTGTCTATATCTCTGCCCCAATAATAGTAAATCGTTATTAACAATGAAATTAGATCGTAATAGTTGAAGTGTATTTCCTTGGGCAAACCGGGAAATTGAAGTGAAATCCCTGGGACCGGATAACCAAGAACGCCCTGACTCTTCTCTCCCCTTGATCTCGTCGTACTCGTACTCCAGTGTACTCGAGAAAACAGAGCTTGGGTCAATGTGAAAGCGGTATATTCGCATAACCTCTCGTCGTCTTGGACGTAGCTGAACAAACCAGATGATACCCTCCAGTCCTCTATCACGTGATGGGTAAGTTCGTGAAGGAAAATGAGGGAGAGGTATACCGGTGATATACCTGCGGAAATTCCTTTCCTCTTGATCAGCGAGTTAAGGTAATTTACGTCAGGGTAGATCTCGTCTTTCAATAAGTAAATTCCCCACTCCTTCACGTTCAACGAGTAAGGTATGTAGTAAGCTATCACTTTTCTCTTCCCGTCCTTCAACACTTTATACTCCGTTATCCTGCTGTCCTCATACGATGTCTTCCATGACCATGGCGCTCTTTCTAGATTTCTGTTAAGTCTGGTCATGTTGGTCCCGATTCTGAGAGGGTCCATATCCATGTCGTCTACATAAGGGTTCCATGTGCTTAGAGGAGAAAACCTTAGTCTTTTGCCATGTGGCTCCATATATTTCGAAGAAGGTCCTATATTTTATTATTTGTGTTAAAATACATCCCTTTTAATAAAAAATTAGATTTTTATTCTAGTTTACTTCAAATAATTATATAGAGAAAACTAGCTCATATGTATTTACCTCACATGTATTTACAAACCTATCGTCTACAAGTGTTACTTCAAAAATAATTACAATAATGGGTGAGACGGTACAAGTATTTGAGACATACTGGCAATGCTAAAAATGAATATGTAGAGTAATGGAAGGACCCAGTACAATCATGATAAGGAAAAATTATGCTTTATCTCGATAACAGAATCTTTTTTCCTATAACTTTGTACTAAATGTATGTATGCATATCTTTCATATATATAAATAAAAATATTTTTTCCTAAAAACAGAGGTTTATTGAGAATGATATTCAAGGAGGACTGCAACTAGTTTAAAAGTGAAAATAGCTTTCTATTAAATCATGGAATCTAACTTAGAGAGAAATCAGAGACAAGAAAGCGTGGCTCAAGCCATGAAACTAGTACATCTCAATTTTAGCTCTCCCTTCAGAATAGGTAAAGGAGAGAACTATATTGATGCTATAACTATCTACAGAGCATTCATAAAGGCTTACTCTCTTTTAGGCTATGACATATCAGAGATAGTAGACGATGCTAAAGTCAAATTTTCCTCGCTTTTTCCAATGAACAAAGGAAGGCTGATCCTTAGGTCTCCGATGAAGACAGTTATATGTAACGATAGACGAATTGAAAAGGTGATAAAAGGAGCGTCACTTATAGACTTTGAGGTGTTAAAATCAGCTGAACTCCCGCTCACAATCAGGTGCGAGGAAAATCAAGACATCAGGATTGAGGGAGTTAAGGATCAGGTTCAAGTGGTTCGTGGTGTGATATCCGCGTCAGACGGAGTTCACGTCCGATCCTTTCAGACTACCCAATTCAACGCATTTATAGATAGGTCCATGAATTCTGCGGTACCTTTTTCCATCACAAGCTTTTTCCTCGAAGACGGGGGGATTCTGGTTAGCGGTTGGAACAGGAGAGTTGAGAGCGCTCTAGCCCTTCTATCTGAAACGGGTTTCGGAGGTAAGAGAAGCATTGGTTTCGGAAAGTTTAAGATAATTAAAGTAGAAGAATTTCAGAATTTCAGATTGAGAATGAGAGATCCTTCACAAGAGTGGAAATATCTAACCGGTAGGGGATTCACTACAGGAGAGTTTATAGCAGAAAGATTGGACAAAGTGAACGGAATTTCTGGTGACGTTAATCCAGTCCCTCTTCCGGTAATGGGTCTTTTACCTGTTGGCTCTCTTTTGAGGAAGAGTGAAAGAGTTGTTAAGTGGATCGCGAGGGATAACGTTCTTGTAATAGATCCAATTACGCTAGGCTAAACTTTTCTAAAGAACTCAATTGAGAAATGATTAAAAACTCATGTGCAACCGAATATACTATCCTTTGTACTATCCGTCCTAGAGATTCATCAACAACGTCCTTTACTTTAATCTTGACTCTCTAACTCTTATTGCATCATGCTTGGTTAAAACTCTTTATCGTTAGGGTTCTCGTTCACGCTTTAGATTTCTCAGGTGGTGTATTAAAGCATTCGTGTTAGCTTAATTTTCTACTAGGTTATAGAAAACTAAAATAAAAATTATACTAATATAATAGAATCTATAAATATTGAATATAGATAATTACTTAGAATAAATTATAGCTACTATATAGAATGATAAGGAGATATGACTGATTAATTTTCCTTATAGGGCTACTTAATGTAACTTCTATATCATGTCTATAGTTCTTCTAATTCATGAAAAAAGTAGATCAATATATACAAGACATCTGTATATAAATTGTCACCTGCATAGGTTATCTTGATATCTTCACTGAGTGATACATTTAAATGTTCTATCTTAATTATTAACTTGGTTATTGTTTATGAGCTATGGCGGTAGACATAATCAAGATATACCTGTCCTAAATCTAGATATAAATAGACTCTCTGCAATGCAAATTGTTGAAAACGTGATGGATCCAAGGTATCAAATACAGAAACAGATCAAGTCTGAAACGTCCTATAGAAAGGTACATGAATTACTAGCCACTGTTCTTGATAGTTCATTACAACTCCTTGGACAACCGTCTACCTTAATGGATTTCATGAACCTGTCTTTAGCTAAAGCTAGAGTTATAGTAGAATATCAATCAAACAGAGATTTAATTAGTGATAATCTTAAAAATCTATTAGTGTCATTAATAGATCAGTTAATCACATCGGTCCAGCAATACTCTCAAAACAAGTTAGTTAAAGAAAAAATAAGAGAGAACATCGAGAAGGTCAGAATAGCTATAGATTCGATCGCCGTCCTAGCAAAGAGTAGGTGATGACAAATGTCAACTACGAATAAATCAGAACTTTCTCCATTAAGGTTGGAGGCAATATTGAATATAAATGTCAAATTAATGAATAAAACAGGGCTTTTGATATCTGCCGGGAGAGCGCTGGGGAGAATTGGAGGTGCTGATGTAGAAACAATGAGCATTGAGAAGAGATATCAATGTGGTAATAAGTCTACTTTGATAAGGGTTCCTTACATTCCAGGTTCTTCATTAAAGGGGAGGATGAGATCGCTTATAGAGACAGCAAGAGGATTACCTCTTTACTCCTCTGATAAGAAAATATGGGCACATACTCCAACGCTTTCCTCATGGGCATCTCCTAATCAAAAAATTACCGTAGACCAGTTCATTAACGTTATTACCACTCAGAACATTAACACAGTCTTCGGATTTAGCTCCTTCTCATTTAATGATTTAGTTAGGCAGCCGGATCAAAGTAGGAATACAAGTCAAGGTTCGCCTTCAGGTAGTAACGATCCTAACGAAAGAGGGATTAACGTGATAAATATGTTAACCCCTACTAATTTGCTAGTGGAGGACCTTTTCCCGTCAGAAGATTACGTATGTGGTTTACTAGACGAGAAAACCGTGATCACTTTCGATGACTTTCTGGAGAACAAGAACGAGAACAGAATAGATAGAGTTACCTCAACTGCAGACCCAAGAAGCGTAAACAGAGTGAAGCCAAACGTAGAATTTGAAGGAAAGATTTCAGTTCTTATATTCGATAGAACTAAAACTAAAATCAAGGAGATTCTAAATACTGTTGTAGACGGGATGAAGCTCTTGGAGGAAACTTACTTGGGGGCTGCAGGCTCAAGAGGTTACGGAAGAGTTAAGTTCACTTCCCTAAACTTTTCCCTTTTCTCACCGCGGTCCATGTCTAGCGAGGACTTAGCTACATATAACTCAAACCCATTAGACGATATGATAAGCAAGTTAGATAATTTGTCTGGACAAATTGAAACGAAAATAGGAAATAAGAACGGTAAGACCACAGATCAGAACAAAACTCAGGAGAGACCTAAATGAGTTTCCTAGATAGAAGAGAAATTAGGTTAGAGCCTATCACCCCCGTGTTCGTAGGTAACGGGGAAACCCTTCAAAATGGTATCGACTTTTTCGTGAAAAACGACAAGATAGTGGTGATAGATCAGTCTCACCTCATGGACAGAGACGTGAGAGATTTCAATGATCTCTTTAAAGAGAAATTCGCCAGAACGATACTTGGAGTACCAGTTATAGTTAGATCTAGTTTACAATCGCAACAGATACAATCGCAACAGATCTTGATGCTAAACCACTTGATATTCCCTGCCTCCTCCATGAAAGGTCTCTTGAGAACTTGTGTGCTGAACACTAGGACTAGAAAAAACCCAAACGTTATAAATGACGTCTATACAGATCTATTTAATATAAATACACTTTTAAGTAGAGGTAAATTCAGAAAAGCCAGAGCACTCTTAAAGAATACTGCTTCACCTGCGGAACAGCTCATGAAACACAGAGTCTTTAGTTCGAGTATTCCTTACGATGAGTTTAAGGACTTGATGATATCAGAACCGTCAGGAGAGAAGATAGGTTTAGATTTAAATAAAATTGAGATAATAGAAACAGTAGGATCTTTTCGTAGGCAAGTTTACGCAATAACTTTCGTTAGAGGTGTTTTAAAATACGATGCGAAAATCATGATAAGGCCGAACAACGGACCTTATTCTAGGTTATCTAACATAACTTGGAATGAGATAATCTCTTCCATGAAGGATTTCAGCGTCCGCCTGATAGAAGACGAGAAAAAGAAAGCCAACCAAGGTAAAAAGGATAAATATAAGGAATTCCTTGAAGGTCTGAAAGCTACCGAGAGTTGTTTCCCCTTGAAGGTAGGAATGTTCACCGGACACATAGCTAAAACTGTGGAATTGGACAAAAACACTTCTACCTTCAGGGATAGGGTTATGACAAATATTTATCGTCATTTATGGGATAATAGAACTTTAAAACTGGTTAACGGGGTAGGAGTAGGATGGACGAAGATCTGTATAAAATGATGCTAGTAGCTTACCTTCATGATGTTGGTAAGCTTCTCCAGAGGGCAGGAGACAAAGAAGATGAGTGTGTTCTAGGAAAAGGTTTTCACGAACACGATGGGTTTTCATGCGGATTCATAAAGAGATACTTGGGAGAGGAATACGAGAAGTTGTTCAAGAGCTCAGGTTGGAAAAAATCAGACTACGCTTCAGCCAGCGAAAGGATAAGGAGAGAGAGTACAGAAAAGGTATCCACGACACCTTTGCTCCACCCTGCAAAGGATAGGGAAGAAGATGGAAAATGGTGGTACCCGGTTACTTTCCTCAGTTGGAGCGCACCAAGCGGGACGTATTTCCTTACCAATAAGGAATCAGCAAGGTCAAGAATAAACTACAAGAACATAGTGAAGGAATTGAGGAGACTTGCAGAGGAGATTTCTGCCATCGAGGATCCACTATCCCTTTTAGAGACGTATGAATACGTAATGAGATCAGTCGGCACCTTAGTACCTGCGGCTGTCTACATGGCAGAGCCAAACACCTCAATCTACGGCCACAGCAGACTTGCATCATCGGTATACCCCGCCACCCGTACTGGTAAATACTCCTTGTTCCTGGTTGACACCAAAGGGATACAGAGGTTCGTGACCAACGTTAAAGGAGAATCTGAGGCATCAAAGAGGCTTAGGGGAAGAAGCTTCTTCCTTCAGCTCCTTCAACAAGCAATGGTTGACAGAGTAGCTGATATCCTTCAACTATCTGAGGTAAATAACATCTCCTTCGAGCCAGGAAGGCTGATCTTTATGGTGCCTGGTAGACCTGAGGAGAAAAAGAAAGAGGTGGAGCATCTCCTTCAAGAAATCTCTGAGTGGAGCGAATTCGAGCTTCAGTTCACCACTGCACTTTCAAATGAGAAGGAGATATCGAAGCTCAAGTTCTACGTGGAGGAAGATGAGAACTCTAACAATGAAATGAGGCAAGATGAAAGGCAAGATAAAGAGGAGGGGAAAAGTAACTTCGAGGAGGCTTTAGATCAGGTCTTCAAGAAACAGAGACTCATTGTCCTTCCGTCAATTTTAGAGAGATCTTCACAGGACAGATTCGGAGAAGTGACAAGCAAATGGATCGAAGTGGACAACGAAAACATTTCATGGCTCAACGCCCTAGCTCCGGGGGAATTTGAGGTTGGAGATAAACTTAGCATAATGAACCTGATATCACTCATCGTGGGTCATTCAGCAAGAAACCTTAAAGCAGTCATAGAGGTAATCGAAAAGGATTGGAAAGGAGGAAAAAACGAATCAATCAAAAAAGGTAGGGAAGGAGAAGACGAAGAATTTGCTTATTACTCTGAGAAAGGTAAAAAAGACGAAAGGATTAGGATAGGGAAAATCAGGATAGCTCCTCTGGGAATATCCTTTTATTTAATTCATTCCCCCGAAACTAGAGATATAGATGTTACTCCCGTTGTAGAGTCACTGATCTCTACTTTAAGAAGAGAGAAAAATAGAGTAAAAGTATTCAAGATTAATGATCCACTCAACTTCGTTTTCAACGTTAGTGATAAGAGGAACTTGACCTTCGGTTACATGATAGTCAACACTTTTCACCCCGTTGATAGGGATGAGACAAAACAAACCGGAATAAAGTTCAAAACCTTAGACGATATGGGAGACTTCATAGGTATGGGTTCTATAGATGGAGACGAAATAGGTACGTTGGTAAAGGCGTTATCTAGATATCCGAGCAGGTTCATGACTTTATCAGTCCTTATGAACTTCGTGTTCACCTTCTATATGGTGAAGAGAATAGAAGAGATTTCTGGAGAAAACCCGATAGACGTAGTTCTACTTTACTCCGGAGGAGACGATCTAGTCGTGTACGGGAGATGGGAAGATACCTTGAAGATTCTGGCAAGGCTAGCTGAAGGGGTTGAGAGGATATTAGGATGCATTACCGTGTCAGGAGGTTTTACAATGTTCAAGCCATCCTATCCTTTGTATAGGGCATATTATGAAAGCAGAGAGTTCGAAGACATAGCCAAAAGGGAGAAGAAGGAGCTGGGTAAGAAGGGAGGTTACGTCGCTGGTAACGTACTTGAACCGTACTTGGATGACATATCGGGAAGGGGAGTAAGGATATATTCATGGGAAGACGTCATGAAGGCTCTAGACAACGCGGACATGTTAATAAAGGAGGCAGAGATATCAAGCGGATACCTTTATAGACTGCATCAACTTGGAACTGAGATCTTCGAGTCTGTACTCGATAATAAAAATCCCGATGAAAAAGGAGGTAATGGAACCTCCAGAGATCGGCTTTCAAGCCTTGAGATCTGGAAAGCACGCTCTCTTGTATCGTATGCCTACATGAATGCAAGGAACCCAGACACCTTTACGAAAGCTAGTAAAATATTAGGTCTTATTCCTTATCCAGTAAACTCCGTGACCGAAGATGAAGTAATAAGATCCATCGTGAGGGCTAGAACCGCGATCCAGTTTTACTCCCTTAAGAGCAGGAAAACTGGGTGATCTTGAATTTGATTTACATCTCCAACGCTGACGGAGATGGAAGTCCATGCATTAAGGTTTACCGCGGGAAATCTATATCATGGTGGAGATGTGAGGATGAGACTAGCTTATACTCTTCGTTATTGAGGTTGCTTCAAACGTCTTCAAAACGTTTCGTTTTGATGAATGTTTATGGAAACGTAACTGAGATTCCTAACGATCCTCGATTCTTCGCGGTTGAAACAAAGGCAGACTACCTCAAGGGGATAGTGTATAATCCAGTACCAATAGAAGAGATAGCTTCCAAGGGAAACGTGAAGAAAGTGACGTATAGAAGAAAGGTAGTGAATATATGGGGGAAAGCGATGAACGTTGAAGAATTTCTTGGATTGGGAATAAGGATAATAGAACCGTTTAAGCTACCATCATTGTGAAATCTTCAAGAAGCAGACGGTCTTTAACCCTAATGGTTTTAAAAAAATATTTTTTATTTATTTATATATATATGACTATCTAATTATTGAAGAATTTTCATACGAACTCTGATCTTTCTCTATTAATTTTGTTGTATACATATATAGTGTATCATTCTAGTCGTGATAATTTATATTCTAGAATTTACCTAAGTTTAGTCTTGCGATACTGTAATAGAAAAGTGTATTTTTACTCAAGTAAAGAGGAAAATAGGCTATGCAGAAACCTTCCGTCTTTTCTAAACATAATTTAGCTTCAATCAAAAAGTTCATTTATTCCTATACGCCTTACATTTCTTAATTTCTATTATGGAGACTTATGTTTATTATTTAGAGTTTTTAATAATTAAATTTAACTAAAATTTACTGATACATGAAATAGTAGCAACACAAAATTATTTAGGGGAGGAATTTCGATATTCTTTTTATGAAGATCCTTTTTGCTCCAATAGGTGACCCGTCGAATTATCAAGACGTAACTTACAAGATTGATAATAAAGAATACGAAACGAATGCGTGTTTCAGAGCAATTTCTGATCACTTAGGAATAGACAAGGTGATAGTTTACGCAGGATTGAGCTTATGCGAAGGATGCAACGATCTAAAGTGCTGTATAGACTCAGTAAAGCAAAAAGTCTCAAATAAAATAGGAAGTAATTTCGACTTGCTGATAGCTCCCAATATCTACGGCACTAAGTTCATCCAAAGGGATAGGAGAAACACATTGTACTTCGACTTCGTGTATTTCAACTCCTTAAAGATCCTTGAACAGAGTAAACCCGATGAAATATACATCGACATAACTCACGGAATAAATTACATGCCTTTATTGGCTACCGATGCTATCATGCTTGCTACTTACACTTACATTGTAGAAAGTGTAAAAGACGTCGCTCTGAAAATATATAACTCCGAGCCGGTAATAAGAGGCAACAAAGGACCTTATACAATAGATAATATTTACTCTGAAAAAATTACTGTAAGACAGGCATTAATTTCCCTGTTGTCGTTTTTCCTATCGAACGACAGTAGGAACGTGATAACGAATGAGATTTTGAAAGTGAAGCAGAAGAACAAAGAAAAGAATAGAACTACGTACTTATGTAGACCGGATTTAATCTATAGTTTGGTTAACTCCTTGTCTGGAGGAGTTTTCCCCTACATAATGCTAAAAGCTAAGGAGATCAATGAGTGTTTAAAAAAATTAGAAAACTTATTTGAAAAACTAGACTTTAATAATTATAGCATAAAATTAGTTTTTGAGCAAGGAGGAGTGGTGTACGAAGACACTATGCCAATAGAAGTAAGCTACCTGCACTCCCTGATGAAGGGTGCAAGTCGCATAACTCATGAAAATGATGAACACATCAAGATTAGCGAAATAAGAAATCTAGCTAATAATTACTCTGTATCAGATGCGGTGAAATACATGATTTTGAATGAAGTTGATCAGATACAGGATAAATATGGAAATAACATCCCAGATCAGCCAACGCTCTATGCAAAAATAAGAGGAGATGTAGTTACCAAGCCTTGCTTAGTAGATAAGAGGAACCTACTAGCACATGGAGGCTTAGAGGAAAACGTCACTTACATTTGGAAGGAGAAAGGGGAAATTCTCATGAACTATAATGGAGAGCAGGAGTGCCTAGCTGAAGTAGAGAAACAATTGAGATAAATGAATAGCATGTGAGACGCTCCTTGCTCTTACACTTTTTCAGGAAAAAGAGAGATTAAATTTCATTTATTTGATACTCCAAAGCAAGTATTAATCAGACGAGATTGAAGAAACTATTAAAAATGATCCCAAGAATAACTTCCTTAAAAATTGCCCATTTTTACTTATTCGTCTTGAATTGCTCAGGATCTGAGGAACAATATGCAAGGAATCTACTCAAGTTTATCGTTTATGAAAAGAATCTCACTAAATCGATGCGTTCAGTTTGGGTTCAATTATAATCGGGTTCAAATCAATTTTTCCCTGTCTAAGAATTCTAAATCCCTGCCCTCTTACCGTTCTCTACTCCCTGCCCTTCCTTAGGCTTGTAAGGATGTTCTTGGGGGGTGACCTCTACCTCGCCGAAACCTATGGATCTGCTCTTCCCCACTCCCACGTAGTTAGCGTACTGCAGGAGAATATCTACCCCGTTCCTAACGTTGGTCCCTCTCCTGGCCTTAAGTTCGAAAGTTGCCCAGCCCGTGAAACCTCTAATCTTATTAGACCCGTATTGTGCCGAGATGGGGGATACACTGTAGTTAATCTCCCTCAGGGAATAGAGGACCCTCAAGTAGGATCCTACCTTTATAGGTTTCATGTACTTGTTCCAGTGGGCGTGCAATGACTTGACCAGGAACGGAGAGTAAGGGAAAAGGACGAAGCGGTTACTCTTAGCTTTCATCGGTCTGGGAGGTTGAAGTAGGGTAGGAGTCTTGAACTTCACGTGAAAGAACTTCTTATCCGACGGTTCTAACGACGAGACTGCTTCTACACGGGAGAGTTCCATCTGGAACTCAGTCCCCCACAACTCGGTCTTCAGGGAAGGGTTTTGAAGAATCGAGAAGTCCTCCTTGAGAGTAGTGAAACTGAAACTATAAATCTTATCCTTGCTTAGCGTTCCTCCCATCACCGAGACTCCCGAGTCTTTGAGCACGGTGACTCGGAAAGGCTTCAAGGGCGATTTGCTCTCTATCATTTCCTTGTATAGGGGTGAAACCAAGGTGAGGAGTGTCCTGGAGACCTTTGACGAGAAAGGAGGTATAACCACGTCGTGGTTTACCCTCACGTTAAACAAATACTTGTAAATCACCATTGTAACTTTTAATTCTCTAAAAAAAGGTTTTCGAATAAACATGTTCCTTTTAATGGTACTCTTGACAAGTTCCTTTCGTTTGCGTCCCTCGTTTTTACCAAACTCTTTTTATAGATTCATCACATTACGAAAGAGACTTATTGAAAAGAAGGGTCTAAGATTTACAGAGCCAATTACATAAAGACGAACAGGGAGGATCAAAAGAGTTTCATACAAAAGATGCAAGTTAGATATAATCCCTAACGTAGACATTGGTTCGGCTATAATAAGTCGTGACGGTAATGTAGTGGTTAACAACGACAGTAGAATCATTAAAAGACCCTATAAGAGGGAGGGTAATCCAACATTCGTGTTCAACGTTATTTACTCAGTTTTAAAGGAATTGGAGTCTAACGGTTGCGATGAGTTCCTCGTCGATATAACTCACGGTACGAACGTATTAGTGTCAATCACTTTAAGCGTAGGTTCTCTCTTTAACTCCAGATTCTTCTCTGCTCCGGTCATAGGGAACCCCGGTACACAGGAAGAGTGTTAGACCTCACCGAAGTGGTGGAGGCTACTAAGGACTCCCTCATGATATCTTCCTCGATAGAGAAATTAGATGAAAGGTACTTCAAAGACTATAGTTCCAGCTTGAAAGGATTGAACCCCAACACATTCAATGGGGATGAAGTCGAGGTTATAAAGAATATAAAGGGCGCAGATCCTAATAAGGTGATTAACCTTCTTCGCGACATAAGGAACGGATTTTCGGTCAACGCCCTGCGTGACATTGAGGACGTAAATGAAAACATTGAAAGTATAAAACAACACGTCGATATGTTGAGGTCTTTCTTCAGCGAATGGTACAAACATCAGACGCTTGACGTCAGAGAGATAGTCCTATCGAACTTCTACTCCACATTCAAAGTGGAGAGAATAACATCAAACATGGAAGACGACATCACTTCACTTATGAAATTGCTGAACCTTTACATAGACGCATCGATGTACGATAAGGCATTCTCCCTAGCTAGAGAACTACCGGTAGCCTTCTGCATGAAATTGAAAGGAGGCGGAACATTTGACGCTGAAGATGACAATTATAAAGAATGCAATGATTTTGTGACGACTTATTTCAATTCGAAACACAGCGAAGTCCTGAAATATAGAAACATGCTGATGCATGGTGGATTATCCATAGATTTAAAGGTGAATGTAAGCCAGGACGGTAAATTGTCCATAAGTAAAGAAAACCAGATCAAGATAAGAAGTCTGGAGGAAGAGAGTAAAAAACTGGAGAATTATGAATTGGAAATAATGAATGAATAGAAAAGGGAAGGGAAGCTGGAAATGAAAGTAAAAATAAGTGAAGCCATTAGATGAATTCTAAGAAGCAGGGAATTCAATGTTACAGTCGAGATCCTTTAGTCTTGATACGTTATTTTCGATGCTCTCTCTGAGGACACCTTGAGGAACTTGTAGGCTTATTATTAAGCCTTTAATTTCGAGTTCTTCGACGCCGTAAGGAACTTGGAGCTCCTTATGAGCAACAAGGCTAGAACGTCATGCAGAGGCGAGTTATCTGAAGAAACCACGTCGCTTATTAAGAACATATGAGTTCCATCCTATAAACTTTAAAACGAGTTTAAGGCTTTCGAGCTGACTTCCTCCCCGCCCTAAAGGGCGAGGGTTCCCCTCATCGATTCGGGTTTACATCCCTCATTTGAGGGGCAGTCGAGAGGGTCAGAGAACCCCTCCCATTAAGATTAACTACAGCAATAACATCACGATCATTCTCGTAACCGCATGAGCACTTAAACCAACGATATCCTTTCTCCTCCATCCTTCTACCACACTTAGGGCAAGAGACTGATGAATAACTGGGATTAACAAACTCAACAATCATCCCGTGTTTCTTAGCCTGCCAAGAAACCCAATACTGTAAACGACGATACTGCATCAGATACAGTTTATCGTGAAACCCCTTAGGTAGTTTGTTAACATTCTTGATGAGGTTCCTGAGGTTCTCCAACTTAATGATGTTGGAACCAAAACCCTTAGCAATCTCAACAACCCACTTCCCCACTTTTCTAGCGAAATCCTCCATGACCCTCCTAGCTTTTTGATGAGAAGAATGAATCCTGTGAAGGATCCTCTTATTCTCTTTCCATCTCCTTGGATATTTCTTTTGTAGTCTTTCAGCTAATGATTTCCAGTGGTGAACCTCTTCGAGACGAGTTGGGATCCTAACGTAATTTCTGTCGTCCTTCCCTACGACTACTTCAGCCATGTTAATGTCTACGGCAATACTTTCCTTTGGCTCAACCTTCTCAAACGGTTTCTCAAAAATGACCTTGAGGAAAGCCTTCCCATCCTTAACCACTAACCTAGCCTCCTTAATCCTCCAGCTTAAGTACTCCTTGAGGTTTCTAGGATAACCCAAGATTGGTAGTTCACCAACATTGGTTATCCTAACAGTCATACTCTCGAAGTTCACGCTATAACTCGCTTTAGGAGTTAGCCAAACAGTTGGCTTATACACTATCGGAAAACGTCCCCTCCTAGGATTATTATACCAACCCTTGTACGTCGCGAGAGCTTCCCTATAGCAGTCCTCAGCAACCTTTGACGGTAGATTATACTCTTCTCTTAACCTCGTGTATAACTCCTCGTGGACTTTCCCTAACACTCCCTTCTCTTCCGGGTTTTTCACATTTTCCTTTAACCAAAACAACGAAAAACGGAGTGCTTTAACGTAGTTGTTCACAAGGGCTAGGAGGGAGTCTGATACGGCGATCTTCATAGAAACAGTTGCTCTGATCGCTTTACTACCCCTCCTAGCCATTAATGAAATTTAAGAAGAAGAAATATTTAAATATAAGTGGGCTATCCATCCCCGCTGGCGAGGCTTTCCGCCCCCCTTAACCCCCTTCTCTGTAATGAACATTTATATGGGGAAAATTTATTTGTAGTGGGAATAATTATGATAACATGGGATACGTAGTAAAGGTCGATAATAGAGGGAGGATAAAGTTACCTAAGAACCTTGCTAAAGCCAGCTCTGTAATAATTATTGATTCGGGATCCTTCTTCGTGGGGATATCAATTCCTAAAGACGGAGCTGGATGTAAAGGATCTGAAGGAACTAGCCGAAAGAGATGCTGAGAAAGATGCCGTGAGTAGGTATAAGAGGAGGCAAAATGCTGATTGAAAGCGATGTTCTTTTAGCTCATCTTAAGACTGAAGACAAGCTAAAAGATGTATCGGAAAAGCTTCTCTCTAAGATTGCTAAGGGTGAGCTAAGCGTAATAGCTAGCAGAGAAGCTATTTATGAGATATACTATGTTTTACGTAATATGAATATTGCCTATTCAAGAAATATTAAATAGGTACAACAAGGACTCTGTGAGGAAGCTGTTGGAAAGATTACATAACGATATAGGTAAAGACCATAGGTTCTCTATATATAAGGGGTGTGTCTTCCCTTCTAGACAAGGACAATGGAGATATAGAATACCGTGACATGAAACAGTTTTTAGCTGACCAGATAGGTATGATGGAAGTTGCTGAATCTATGGGATTCAGGGTAGAGAAAGCATATGGAAGAGGTTCAGTGTGTTATGCGTCAAACCCGAGAAGCTTCGTGGTGAAGCCAGACGGCTCCCTAGCGAAGTGTACTGTGGACTTATACAGCGACCGTGGGATTATAGGGAAAATAAGGAGAGACGGTACCTTAGAAATCAACGAGGAGAAGTACAAATGGTGGATACGAGGTATTTATAACGGTGATCCCAACATATTATCATATCCGCTCTACGGTGAGAGAAGACGCTAGAGAACGTGAAGAGGCTCATGAGTCATGAAGAAGTGAAGGCAGTACTAACTGCAAATTACTTCCCTATCCTTTTCACTGGAATCTCCTTAATCGAGCCTTTCCTCTTTCAGACTAATGTGATAGACAGGAACGTGTTTATAGCTTCAATTTTCCTCACATTCTTAGGTAACCTAAGCCTTCTCTCAAACTCGCTCTCATTCGTAGTAGACCATATCAAAAACGTGAGAAGGGCGAGAGCCTTACTAATATTTATTACCTCGTCATTATATCTCCTTATAGGGATTCTCCTATTTACTAGGGTTTCATCGCTTACATTTGTCCTCATACTTGCATGTCTCTTAGGTTCATATTTAGCAGGGACTTACGAGACCACATTCATTTACTTGATATATAAGGGTAAGCTTGACGAACAGGAGTACATAACACTGAATCAGCTAAACAACGGGAGGATGATACTCTCTATTGTTCTCATATCAGTATTTTCTTACCTGACTAGCCTGTACGGAAAGGTTATCCTTTCAGGGTTCTTCATGTTAGGAGGATTGTATTACGCTTTATCACATTACTTCACCCTCAACTTCTCAGTAGGGGAAAGAATCAAGGAATCTGGACTTAACGTAACTAGGGAAGCCTTATCCAAGTTCGTTAAGCTACTGAGGTGTAACAGGAAATTCTTCTATGTCGTATTCGTAGGGGTCACAGTCTTGCTCTTAGCTGGGGAACAATCCATGTATTTCTATGGACTCTTTGCCAACTCTCCTGATCTATATCAGTTATATTCTATTTATCACCTGATAATCGTTTTTCCATATATCGCAGCAATCCTGACGTCGAGGCGTATTGTAGCTAAGATCAATAAGGTGTACAAGTTCTTCCTTCTCTCCTTGTTTTCCCTTTCTCTTTACGTCACAATCCTCCTGATTTCTCTGTTTCGTCTTCCGACCTTCCTCTTCTTTCTAGGGCTTGCATTGACAGGTTACGCTCTACTAATTCTCATGTACTATATAGGTATAACAGATTACTCTACAGTCCCTCCAGAGATAGAGGGCTACACTACCTCTATCCTCTCTCTCAGGGAGTACTTGATGAGGTTCTTCACAGCCATCTTAGTAGCTGGGTATGTAATAGAGTACTTCGGGATCTCTGCTTCGGTTTCCATAGTGATAGGAACTTCAGCTCCGCTCATGTTATTCTTCTACTTTAGAACTAGAAGGATGAATGAGTAGAAAGAGAAAGACTTTCTCCATTATACTCACTACAACTAAAAAATAATTATTTAAATGATTTTGACGTTTAAATATCGAGTAGTTTATACCTCATTCAGGAGGTATTTCCCTGAACGAATTCCTTATGTCAATACCTTCTTTTCTGAGTCTATACCACCTCATCACAAAGTAAATTACTATTCCAGCTATGAAAGGCGATGCAACTATACCCCAAGTTTCAGCGTTCATTGTTATACCTAAATATGTGGAGGAATTTCCGAACCAATAGTAGGCATAGATTGACATTACTATTAAGTCCGCAATTGATACACCTAATATTACAGGACGAGGACCTTTGAGCTCCATCCCATTAGCTAGAACTGAGGCAACTATAGAAGCTATTATGGTGACGATGAAACCGAAGAGTAATGCCATTGCATCTGCAGTATCCATGCCGTAGAAGAAAGCTGTGCTAAGTGGAGTAACAGTTATCACTGTGAGACTACCTATAGTTATTACCTCATCTATAAGATGAGCCACTACAGGAGAGTGATATTTCTCACTGACATAGGAGATCACTGTGGGCAAAGCCTTATCAAATGCTACAGCCATGAAGTATCTTGATACAAATAGAGCTACTGCAAACATTATCGCAAGGTACCAGAAGTACGATCCGATAACAAGGAAAAGATCTAGAGGAAGGTTATTTACTGAAACTACTGTATCGAACACTGGGTTCAGAAGAGGAGAAGAACTGGAAATAACTCCAGCACCTATGAAGAAGCTAGGAGGTAAAGAACTCACTGAAGACGCTATAAAGAACGTAATAAGAATCCCAGCAACTACAAGTGCAGCTAAAACACCTAGCCTGAACGCCTTGCTACCTCCTCTAATTTCTCCTGCTACGGAAGTAGCACCGTTAACGAAAGGTAAGAAGCTTGCTGTGAAAACCATCAAACCTATTGTAGCTAATATGGTGTTGCTGAACAGAGGCGTAGCCTTTGAGCTTTCGGCAACGATAGAGGAGTAATCGTAACCGGCTTTAGTTATGTCGGCTGGAGTTACAAAATGCATGAGAACTCCAGCTGTAATAAATGTGACCAATGCTATTACGGTAATTGCGCCCATTATGTGATTTGTATATTTAGGTAGGAATATGTTGATTAAGATAACTCCAGTAAAAGTAATTGCACCTACAGTAAGAACTACAAAGGGATTGGAAAGAAGGGAAGCTATTCCTCCATATGGACCTCCAAAGTTGATATCTAAAGCACTGAAACCAGTTTGAAGTTGACCTACACCGTCATAGACTATTGCAGCGTCGAATATCATCTGTGATATTCCGAAGACTAAACCAACACCTACTCCTATTGCAGGATGAAGAACCCTACTTGCAAATATGTAGTCAGCAGCGGTCCTCTGATACCTCTCGCTTATCTTAGTCCATAGATAAGCGTGTGGAAGTAGAACTACCCAGCTTAACAAAGCTCCTATCACTATAAGACCATTAGGGGACACTGATAAACCAGAGAGAAAGGATATAGGAAGTACATAGAACGCTATGAAACCCATGCTTATGAACATGGCAGTTATCCAGCTTATCTCCCTAACGAGTCCAGATGATTCCCTTGCAAAGAGAGATTGTTTCGGGACTTCCTTTTCAGCCCCTTTTCCTTGTTTCTTGCTTGCCATAGAGAATGACAAATAGCTATCCAATATAAGTCTTGATAAGATTATTCTAAAAAATCTTCTAAAAGTATAAGCAAAAAATTAACTACTTTTCAATATTTGATGTAATCATCTCTTGAGCTAGTTAAAATTTTTTATTTACAAAAGTATGCCCCATTGATTCAAATAGAATTCTAAAAAAAGAGATATATCGATTAAAACTTTTTATCATAGACACATTATGAGAAAAAATTTTTTAGATTTAAGATAGATAGTAGAGCTTAGTTATAAATATTTTAAAATTTTCCAAGAGAATACATATTTAAATTAATTAGTTTTATACGACTCAATGTTAGACGTAAAAGCCGAATACGCACCCCTTAGAAGGGTGGTAGTTGCTACCCCAGGAAAGGAGAAGCAAAGGTTAACTCCTAAAACTCTCTATGAGCTACAGTACGCCGAAATTCCTGATCTGGTTGAGCTAAGAAACGAACATGATGTATTTGTAGATAAACTTTCCTCCTTGGGGATAGAGGTAGTGAATCTAAGAAAAGAGGTTAATAAGCTCTCAAAGGAGGATCTAATTGATTTCATACAGATCAACAGTGAATGTGAGATTCCTAGACAGAGCTTAGAGGACATGGATAAAGATACATTGGCTGATATGGTGATATCTGGACTCACTGCAACAGAAGCGAAGAAAATGGGAGGAAAGCTAGTCATAGCCGAGGATGAGGAGTTCTGCATGAAGCCTTTAGTAAACGTGATGTTCACAAGGGACCCTGGGATGGTAATAGGAAAAACGTATGTGAAGGGAAAAATGAGATGGGAATCCAGAAGAAAGGAGCCAGATCTCTTTGTGAAGATACTAAAGCCTGAGAAAGTACTTGAAGTAAAGAAAGGATTCTTCGAAGGAGGTGATTTCTTCCCTATCGAGGGAAGGCTCTTAATGGGTTTCGGTACAAGAAGTAGCGGACTTGGAATAAGTTACGCAGTACCGAAGCTAATAGATGAAGGTGAAATCGATGAGGCAATACTAGTCAAGTTAGACACACCAGAGCTTCATCCCAATAAGGGGATAGGACACCTAGATACTGTTATGGGAATTCCAGCAAAGGACGTAATAATATATTATAAGAGTCTCCTAGACAAGGCAAAGGTATACTTGTACAAGGGAAAAGATACAGTTAGAGATCAAAGGAAGCTCTCTGATGTTTTGAAAGACTACTTGAGTAAGGATTTGAGAGTAGTTAACATAGGTAATGCTGAATATTATGACGAAGAAAGGGAACATTGGCTTCTGGCCAGTAACGTCATTGTAGTTGACAAGAACAAGATGGTTGCCTATGAACACAATAGGATAACAAACAAACTTGCAGAAGAGGCTGGAATAAAAGTAATTACGTTCAAAGGTAACGAGATAATAAAGGAAGGCGGAGAGAGGAGCGGTCCTAGATGTATGACGCTTCCATTAGTGAAGTCATGAACATGTTCTGAAATTTTTTATTTACATTTCTCTTATTTCTTTTAATATTCATGTTAATATTTATGAAAAGGTGCATGTTCCTGAATACAGAGTTCAGTAAACTATAGTATCACACAATAGTTACCTAAATTCTTATGAGGTCTAAACCCAGTCTTAACAGCTTTAGTTAAAGATCTTTAAAACAAGGACAAGAATATGCTAAAACATGGTGGCCTCTATTATTCGTTATAATCTTTTTTATCTTAATGCTATGAAAGAACTCATCATTATTACTATGAAGCCTAATATCTGAAGGGGAGTTAAGACCTCGTTTAGGATCAGCCAAGATAATATCACAGTAAATACGGGCTCCATGGATGTCACTATCGATGCGATTATTGAATCGGTTTTTCTCATACCTCTGTAAAAGAAAATATACGCTATCACTGTAGCTACCAAACCCAAGTAAAGTCCAGTGAGAGTAGAGGAAACCGAGATGATAGGAGAAAAAAGAAAGGAGATCACTAATGTCATAGGAAGCCCCCATATAGACTGTGATGATATGATCCCTATATCTGAGATTCCCTTATTCTGCATAAACCTAGAGAACAATATGAGGAGAGCGTATGTAAATCCAGATGCTATTCCCAAGGAAAGATCAAGGAAGGTCACGTTGGAAAGATAGATTAAGTAAACTCCCGCGAAAACCATAATTGAAGCTATAGCCTTGTTTAAGGTTATTCTATCATTAGTAAACACTTTGGAAAGAACCACCACAAACATGGGAGCCGTATAGAGAAATACAGCAGACAAAGGAGCTCCAATCCTCTCTATGGTAAAAACGTAGACCTCATAAAATGCTGTCGAGATCCCTCCCATGATCAAGTTCTCCTTTGTAGGAGAAAGAGAATTCTTTCCTACTACTAGCAGAGAAAAGATGGATGCTACCACTGAACGTACTAGGACGCTTGCGAAGGAATTAGCACCATATTCATAGCCTATCTCAGTTATTATCCCTATTGTTCCCCAAATTAAAGAAGCAATTAGAAGATCTGGTACTCCCTTATTTAAAGTACTTCTTCCCATATACTTTCACGTAAAGTACATCTTCAATGTGTAGGATATTCATAAAAGTTTTACACATACACTTAAATAACATCTCAGGAATAAGTATAATATAAGTTCTCTTTAGCTTATTTTAAAAAAACTTATTCTTAAGAAATTTATATCTTTAATTACAACATATTGATATAAGAATAATAGGTATGATTGCAGTAAACGTCCTCTACGAGGCCAAAGGTAAGTATCAATTTATCGTGATAAACAAAGATTTTTTTATTTTACAAGTCTAGGCAGACCACTTCTTCTCACAAAAGATCAACATATAAGAGAACAATATTTAAGATAATATATAGAGAAAAAATGAACAAAACTAAGATTACATCACAAAAAGAAGATAGTATAAAGACTTTTAGGAGTGAAGTTAAGAATAAGGAATTTTTTAATAAATAAAAAAGAAATTTAAATAAATTTTTTAATTTTTGCTTTATCTCTTTTCTTTGTTTTGATTATTTGATTTCTTTTAATTCTTCCTTATCTATGGTATCTCTTTTCCTCCAGTTCAAACCAAGGTAAAGGGTCATGCTTATACCTACTGCAAGATACCATCCATAATCATAAAGGAAGGCTAAGGGCTGCACGAAGAATCCGATTGCAGGAACACCAAAGCCTACAGCTAAGGTTATAATTGTCTTCCAATTTACTCCGTCGCTGTACCAGTATTCTCCTTTAGGAGTGAAAAGATCGACAAGCTTGAAGTTAGTTCTCCTTATTATCCAGTAGTCAGCGATCATAATTCCTGCTATAGATCCTAGACCAGCGCCTATAATATCTAAGATATCGAATATAGTACCTGCGTTGTTATACCATAGCTGAGGAACGTATAGTAATCCTAGAATAGCTGCAACTATGGAGGTCTTTCCCCAAGAGTCTAGCTTTCTAGGGAATAGGGATATTAGATCATAAACTGGAGAAAGAATGTTAGCTGCTACATTAACTGAAACTGTTGCTATCACTAAACTAACTCCAACAAATAGAGCCAAGAGAGGATTCGAAGTAAAGAGATACATTATGTTTACAGGATTTACGTAGTTCACTGCCTCACTCATAGGTATATGATATAAATATATCATAGTTGATGTTATTCCAACTGCTATTAGAGAAAAGAGGGAGACTATCACAGGTAAACCTAACCCTTGGCCGATCAATTGATCCTTCTGTGACTTCGAGAATCTAGTGAAGTCTGGTATGTTTAATACTAAGGTTGCCCAGACTCCTGCCATTGAAGCTATGGAAAGGGTTATCTCGCTCAATGTAGGAGAAGCAGTAACAGAGAAGAGAGGTCCGAATCCGTGAGCTAGATATATTCCATACCCGAAGAGTGCACCTAAACTAGCCACTATGAGGGGACCGGCTACCAGCTCAAAGTTCTTTATCTCCTCCATTCCACCGAAGAGAACTGCAACATTAAGAACCCAAAATATCAGAAAGGAAATTGCTAGATGCTCAGGCATACCCAAAACAGGGGCAGTTAGTGAAGTCCAAGGTTTGTACATTATTGATATCACGGCATCTATTATTGTACCTCCTACGTAGCTCTGTACAGCAAACCAAAACAGTGCTACTCCTGCCCTCATTAGATCACTGGTAACTGTTGCCACCCTTCATTCCGAACATTGGTCTCACCGCAAATAGGATATGGTATGCCCCACTTAGTCCCTATATGTCCATTCAGATATAACGCAATCAAGAGAGTACCGTAGGCTATGGCTATCACTGCCAAGTGCAATAGGAGCTCCCAGCTCAAACGTCAAGCAGACCCAGCAAGTTCAAATGCGACTACGTTATGAGACATTCCAGCCCATACAGTGGTATAGTTGACCCAGTTCCATTTCTTTAACGCGGGGGGAACTGGAATCAAGTTCTTGTTGTAGTACTTGCTAGGGATTGATAGCTTTGCCTTGACCATAACTTGTCAGAGTCTACTTCTTCCTTTTTTTCTATCTCCTCTTCCGCCATCGCAAACAAAAAAGGTGATTTTTATTTAAAAATCTTCCTCTTATCTATGTTAAAATGTTTATCAAATCCACGAGAAATTAAAGAAAAGTTTTAAAAGTTGACGTGAATCTCACAAGCCTTTTTTATTAAAATAATTTGTAGTTTACTATGATAACGAAATATTTGAGGGAAATTTCTAATGTAAAATACTTAACATAAATTAAAATATAATTAATATAGCGATTTTATTATTTTATTTATTTTGGAGTTCTTTTAAAAGAGCCAATTTAAGCACTCTCTGCCCACGATCGCAATCTTCCCAATCAGTCCATTCTTGTGGTGCATGGCTTATACCATCTTTACTAGGGACAAATATCATTCCAACGTCAGTAATACTAGCCATTACTTGGGTATCATGAATTGCTCTGCTAGGCATTATCAAGTATGAGTAACCTAACTCCTCAGCACTTGATTTAATCTCTCCAATAACTTTAGGAGAACATGGAACGGGTTTCTCAACTAACCTTTCTGTTTCCATTCTAACTCCCTCCATAAGTGATGAGTTTTCTGCGCCCTTCATTATTTTAGTGGTAGCATCTTCCATATCCTTCTCTGATAATGATCTTATATCAATTCCTAGCCTTACTTTACCAGAGATTACATTTACTACATTAGGAGAGACCTCCAAGAATCCAACTGTTCCTACCATCTCGTTGAACTCGCCTACTGTTTGCCTGACCTTTAACACGGTTTCTGAAGCTGGGATTAATGGATCGGCTCTCATGTTCATAGGAGTAGACCCTGCATGAGACTGCTTACCAAGAAAATTTATCCATAACCTCTCAACTCCTACGATTCCATTTACTACACCTATTTGTATTTTTTTAGCATCTAAAATAGGCCCTTGTTCCACGTGAAGTTCCATATGAGTTTTTACTTTGAAAGGAAATCTATCTATGAGTTCTACTTTTCCTTCTACTTTTTCTATAAATCTCTTGAAGGTATCCCTGAATGATATATCCTCATATTTTCCTCTTAATTTTCCAAGCTCTTCTTCGTTTATCTCTCCGGTAAAAAACTTACTTCCTGCAAATGGCATGAAGGAATTGCCTTCCTCATCGGTAAACACTATAAGTGCTAAGGGAAAATCTGTCTTTATCCTCTCTTCATTCATCTGTCTGATTGTCTCAAGTCCTCCCATAACTCCTAGAACTCCGTCGAACATACCACCGTTCATTACGGTATCAATGTGGGATCCAGTGGAAACAAAAGGTTCCTTCAATTTTCCTTCCCTTATGCCTATGATATTTGCCCCTTTATCTACTAAAACCCTAAGTCCTGCATCTTTCATGATATCAACTACATGTTTTCTAGCTTCTAGATCCTGATAAGTTAATGCAGGACGAGAGTTACCTCCTCTATTATCCTTCCCTATTTTACCTAAAGCTTCTATATCTTCCCTTATTCTATTCATGATGGAGAGACCATTGATGGATATATTATTTAAGCTTTCAAAGTGGAAGATTATCCGATTTTCAAGGTTCTAATATAGTTGTGAAGATTTCTCTCACTATCTTTTAGAACTACTAACGAATAAACGAGATATTTTATCTCTTGAAATTTTGTTGTTAAGCTTAGAAAGGTGAAAAAATGACTTAAATGTAGATGCAACTGTTTTGCTATGACGGATAAATACGTCTCGATCACTATAGATGTAGATGCAATAGCTGGATGGTTAGGAAGCTATGGTGGAGAGGACTCTCTTTGTGACTTATCTAGGGGAGAATTTGCTGGAAAAGTTGGTGTCATAAGATTATTGAATCTCTTTAACGACATAGAGATAAAGACCACGTGGTTTACACCAGGCCATTCCATAGAGACATTTACAAATGAAATGAAAAAGGTAGTAGAATCAGGACATGAAATAGGACTACATGGTTATTCCCATGAAAACCCGTTAAGATTAACTAAAGAACAAGAGTCCAAGATATTTGATAAGAACATTGAATTAATAGAGAAACTAAGTGGCAAGAAACCCATAGGTAACAGGCAACCTTGGTGGGACATGACAGAAAACACAGTGGAAGTAATGTTAGACAAGGGATTGAAATATGACAGTAGCTTAATGGGGAACGAATTCCATCCTTATTTATTGAGAAAGGGAGATAAATGGGTTAAGATAGACTACTCTAATGATCCGGAGTCTTGGATGAAGCCATACTCCTTCGGCGAGAACACCGACATTATAGAGTTCCCAGTTTCTTGGTATCTTGATGATCTTCCCGCTCAGATGTTCATGAAACATCCTTATTACAATTACGGATGGACTCATCCAGATATAGTTTACAACGTACTCTTTAAGGAACATTTCGATTGGTTAATCAATAACGAAAAAGAAGGAATTTTAACAATTACGGTTCATCCTGATGTAAGCGGAAGGGTTCAAGGTTTAAAAAGACTTAAAGATCTATTACTCTACATGAAAAAATTTAATGTGGAATTCATCACGCTTGGTGATGCTGCTAAAATCTGGAATGAAAAATTATTATAGATGATATTAAATTAGAGTATAATAGTACCACAAATAGCTTGTATCAACGAATTACAGCTCTTATTTATTACTATATCAAATAAAATATAATATTTTTTGTTATCATTATTATAAATTAAGTTCTTTTATCGTATTTTAATTATCTCTGAATAGTTTTCTGTTAATATTTAGATCTCTCTTCATGTAACATAAAATCAGGTTATACCTTAAAATTTCCTTGAACGAGTTAAAACAACTTATTTAATGAGAGTTTTCCCCATTTATTTATGGAACAAAAAATAAAAATTCTTGTCCTATTTTACGGCTACGGCTCTATCGTATCCTTAGCTAAGGAGATAGCGAAAGGAGCGGAGGAGGATGGAGCTGAAGTAAAGTTGAGAAAAGTGAAGGAGTACTTTCCACAGGAGATCGTTGAGAAGTTCCACATTCCTGTGACTTCAAATCAAGATATACAAGAGATTTCCCTTGACGACTTAAGATGGGCTGATGGATTAGCCTTAGGTTCTCCCACCAGATTCGGGAATATGGCTGGAAGCCTTAAGATATTCTTAGATAGCACAATAGAGCTATGGACTAAAGGGGAACTTTATGGGAAGCCAGTGACATTCTTCACCGAAGCCTCAACCATTCACGGAGGACATGAGAGTACTATCTTAACTATGTCCACATATGCGTATCACTTTGGCATGATTATAGTTCCAATCGGATATGCAATTCCCGAGATATCATCATCTACAACCGGTGGAGGACCTTATGGTGCGACACATCTAGGTTCCAAACCTGAGGTTGACGAAAAAGAAGCTAAGATAGCAAGATTTCAAGGAAAAAGATTAGTCCAAGTGAGCAGAAAGCTAAAAGGCTAGATACCTAAACTTCCTTTGATTTAGACTCTGAGAAAAGTTCCCTCTACGTTCTAAATAATTGGAAAAATACTTGTTAAAGCACAGAATATTATCCAAAATCGTTTTATTCCCTTCTCTTTTTTTCTTACCTCTTTCCCCTGTTTATTATCTAATAAACCATACATCCTTATCTTCTTAGTAGTTATACTTTTGTCTTCGATTAAGGATTGAAAATTCTTTTCTTTCATTTAAGCGACTTTCCTGGTACATAAACTCCGGATCCATTCTTTGCAGTGATTTGTCCTTCTTCCATCACTACTTCGCCTCTTCTCACAGTTTTCACGTTCCAACCTTCAACTTCTATTCCGTCGTAAATTGTGTAGTCTATGTTGCTATGCAGAACGTCCGGAGAGATCTTAACTTTCCTTTCTGGATCTATAACGGCGAAGTCTGCATCGGCGCCAGGGACTACGGCTCCCTTCCTTGGATAGAGTCCGAAGAGCTTAGCCGGATTTGTTGAAGTGACCTCCACAAATCTCTCCATAGATATTTTTCCCTTCTTTACGCCGAAATAAAAGAGAAGAGGAAGAATCGTCTCCGTGCCGGGGACTCCATTAGGAATTTCGTGGAATGAAGGTACTTCTTCTTTATGCCTTTTCTTCTGAGACACTGAATAAACACAATGGTCGCTTCCTACAGTAGCTATATCTCCAGCTGCAAGTTTTTGCCATAACTTTGTTCTCTGGTCGTCACTCCTAAGAGGAGGGCTCATTATGTACTTGAATCCATCGGGCTTCTTAAGAGCCTCAAGCGTCAGAATAAGATAATGCGGAGTCGTCTCATTGAAGTAATTCATACCCTTTGAACGATACGACGACATAACGTCAACAGCTTCTCCAGTGGAAGTATGTACTTGATACATGGTTACACCTTTTACCAATGAGGCTATTGAAGCTACCCTGTTAGCAGCTTCAATCTCAACTTCGTCGGGTCTACTATAATAATGATAGATAGGATCCACTTTCCCCTCCATTATGTATTCCTGAACTAGTTCGTTTATTACCTCTCCGTTCTCAGCGTGAATTCCGACCACACCTCCGTGAGATGATATTTCACGTACTAGCTTGAAAAGCTCTCCGTCAGTTACCATTAACTCTCCCTTGTATGCCATGTAGAGTTTGAAGCTCATCACTCCCCTGTTTATCACCTCTGGGATCTGTTCCATTATCGTGGGGTTAACTTCCCTGATTATCATATGAAGCCCGTAATCTGAGATGACCTTAGGATCTGCAGTTTCCCTCCACTTCTGATAGGCACTAAGCAGGTCTTGTCCCTTTGACGGAGTGACGAAATCTACAATAGTCGTTACACCTCCACCAACTGCTGCAGATGTTCCGTAATAGAAATCGTCAGCAGTTACCTCTCCCATAAACGGAAACTCCATATGGGTGTGACCGTCTATTAGTCCAGGGACAACATACTTTCCTTGTACGTTCAATGTCTTATCAGATTGCTCTTGGATATCTCCTATCTTCACTATCTTTCCTTCCTTCACTCCAATGTCGCCTTCAAAATAACCTGAGGGTGTGAAAACCTTAGCGTTCTTTATGACTAGGTCCAACATAATTTATGAAAAGTTACCTAAAGTTAAAAAATACCTTTAACGTTGTGAATGGAAAAAGATAACAAAAGCAGGAAGTTGATTGTAATCTTTTCCAAGCGTCCCTTCAGCACCTTCATGAATTATGTTTATTTTCTAGTTTTAACAAATGTTATTTCTTCATTTGTAAACGGAAATATTTTTAACTTCTTTTTAACACTAATCTCTTCTATGATTGACATAAGCGTAAAGATTGAAGATGTGACTTTCAAGAACCCGTTCCTCGTCGGATCTGGACCGACCACGGGGAACCCACAAAAGATAATATCAGCCTATAAAGCCGGTTGGGGAGGAGTGGTAACTAAGACCATCGGAGACTCGGTAGTGAGAAAGTCGGTGAGACCCATGTATGGCGCCATGAAGAAAGGCGAACAACTCATTGCTTTCGAGAACCTAGAGTTGATAACAGAGGAAACCTTGGAAACTTGGGATAAGTTTCTAAGGGAAGTTAAGAGTGAGACCAAGTTCCCTATAGTGGTTAGCATAATGGGTGGTCCAGATCACGGTGAATGGATTAGGTTAGCAAGATGGGCTGAGGATAGAGGTGCTGACATGTTAGAGCTAAACTTCGGTTGTCCTCACGGAGAACCTGAGAAGAAAACCGGAGCTTTCATAGGACAGCATCCAGATTTGGTCTTTTCATATACAAAGGAAGTAACATCTACTGTCGGAATCCCTGTACTGGTAAAATTAACTCCAAATGTTACTGATATAACGGAGACCGCATCAGAAGCAAGAAGAGGAGGAGCAATGGGCGTCACTGCAATAAACACCGTGACAGGAGTGATAGGAGTTGATATAGAGAAGGAACAACCTCTTCCAGAGATAAACGGTATGTCAGGATACGGAGGTATATCAGGTCCAGCAGTGAAGCCCATAGGTCTTGGAGCGGTGAGTAGGATAAATCAATCCGTGAAGACGTGGATAAGCGGAGTAGGAGGAATCACAGACTGGAAGGATGCTGTGGAGTACGTTATGATGGGTGCATCTACAGTGCAGCTGGTCACCTATACTATGCTAAGGGGCTTCAATTTCCTGGGTTGGTGGAAGAAGGATCTCATGTCATTCATGAGTAGAAAAGGTTACTCAACAATAGAGGAAATGGTTGGAAGAGCATCAAGGAAGATGACCAACTATGAGACTTTAGAGTCAATAACCAGAAGAAGGACAGATGTAGACTTTGAAATATCTCAAGTAAAAGGTGAGATCTATGGTTAAGATAGGTATGGTACAAATGGGAAGTGTAGAGTCCAAAGGTGCAAATGTAAAGAAAGCCTTAGACTACGCAAAAGAGGCAGTGAAGGATGGAGCTGATCTCTTAGTTTTCAACGAACTCTTCACTACCCAGTATTTCGCAGCTACGGAGGATCCTAAATTCTTCGATCTTGCAGAGCAAGAGGATGGTCCCACAGTGAGAGCCTTTGTGGAATTCTCAAAGCAGTATGGAGTTGGAGTGGTAGTTACTTTCTTTGAAGAGGATAAGAAAGTCAGGGGAGTATATTACGATACTTCAGCGTTCATAAAGGGAGGAGAGTACTTGGGAAAGTATAGGAAAATACATATACCTCAGGTCCCGGGATATTATGAAAAGTTCTACTTTAAGCCAGGGATGGGATATCCTGTTTTCGACTTCGGAGATTACAAGGTAGGAGGCGTAATATGCTATGACAGACACTTCCCTGAGGGTGTTAGAGCTCTCACCTTAAAGGGAGCAGACATTGTAGTAATTCCAACCACGACTAATTTCTATCCAGAAACGTGGGAATTAGAGCTTAGAGGACACAGCGCTTTTAACACTCTCTTCGTAGTTGGAGTGAACAGAACTGAGGAAACATTTCAGGGAAAGACAATCCATTACTTCGGTAAGAGTTTAATATCAGGTCCATCAGGAGAAATAATCAAGGAGATGGGAGAGGAAGAGGGTTACACAGTAGTTGAGATAGATGTAGACAAGATAAGAGAGAGGCGGAAGAAGGCTCCCTTCCTTCGTGATAGAAGACCAGAAGCTTACGGGGATATTTCTTCAGTTTACATAGAAAAAATATAGGAAGAGCATGTTAATGTCTTTCTCGCAGTTCTCTTTTTTTCTTTCCATCTGAATACATGAGAGTTATAGAGTTCCCATCAATCTAAGCTGTTTTTATTTTCCTTTTTCCTTATAATTTAGAAAAAAAGTGATATATTTTTGTTAGAGCCTATCATGCAAGCTGTATTCCCAAAAGTGAAGAGAGTAGGTTTCCTAGTAGATAAGTGGCAACTGCGGCTCCTAGACCTAGTACACTCATCTCGATCGATTTCCTCCTAGGGTTCACAGAGCTAACTATCCCTATCATATATCCCACTACAGCTATAGCTATTCCAGATACTAGAAAAGATGAAAGAACTCCTTCAAGTCCACCGATTCCAAGTATATAAGGAATTGAAGGAATTATAGCTCCTGTTATGTATGAAGCTGCGGTAACTAATGCACCTTTAATAGGAGACTTTTCTCCCTTTGGAGCTAGGAGGTCTTCAGCTCCACCTACTAACTTGCCAGAAAGAGAAAATGAGTCACTTTCATCTACTCCTATAGAGCTAAGAAACTCCTGTACCCTCTTCCTAACAGACTCTGGATCAACCTTCTTTTGGAGGGATATCTTCTCCCTCTCCTTCTTAGACATCTCTTCCTCTGACTCCGAGGAAAGAAAGGAACCTATTCCCATTGACATCATCCCGGAGACCCCTATCACAAGTCCTCCCACTGCAACGTAAAGAGGAACCTTTACTGCCCCCGAAAGACCAGAGACCGCAGCTAAGACTTCCACTAATCCATCGCTTATGCCGTAGATGAACTCGCTTACGTTTGAGGTGACTTGTGATAGAATCTCCTCATGTGCAGCCTCATCAACTGAAATGTCACTCATCATAACCTTCTCTTCGGGAGAAAGGTCATCAGAGGTGGAAAGCTCTACGTACTTCTTTACATCGTTGTCCTCATTCCCTTCCCTCAACTTTATCATTGTGTTAACTCCTAGAACTTTAGAGAGCATAGCCATTATCTTTACTTTAGCCATAGAGAGTGGAGAAGGGCCCTTTACCTCTATTCCTCTTATTTTAGCTATCTCCCTCCAGATTGAGGCATGCCTCTCTTCCATCTTAGACATCCTTGATAGAACTTTCTCTATTTTTGGATCCTTAGCGCGCTTAGACAGTTCAGCGTAAAGTATACTATCCAAGACTTCATCCTGGTAGTTCTTCTTCACATCTATCTTGCTCAACCTTTCTACCTTAATTTAAGTTGGACTTACTACTATTTAATATTAACTCTAAGTTAATCTCGAGAAACATATGAAAGAGGTTCACGTTTAACGACACTATTAAAGTGAAAAAACTCATAAAAAAGAGACATAGATGAGAGACATAGATGTATGTTTAGTTTCAAGGCACTAAGATCAGCTGGTCGTATACGTCTGACTTCCTCCCCGCCAGCGAGGGTTCCCCTCATCGATTCGCTCTTACATCTCTCATTTGAGGGGCAGTCGAGAGGCTCAGAGAACCCCTCCCATTTAAATTCATGATTGCAATTACATCACGGTCGTTCTCATAACTACATGAGCACTTAAACCAACGATATCCTTTCTCCTCCATCCTTCTACCACACTTAGGGCATGAGACTGATGAATAACTGGGATTAACATATTGAACTAGCATTCCGTGTTTCTTAGCTTGCCAAGAAATCCAATACTGTAAACGGCGATACTGCATCAGATACAGTTTATGGTGAAACTCCTTAGGTAGTTTGTTAACATTCTTGATGAGGTTCCTGAGGTTCTCCAACTTAATGATGTTGGAACCAAAACCTCTAGCAATTTCAACAACCCACTTCCCCACTTTTCTAGCGAAATCCTCCATAATACGCTTAGCCTTTAGGTGGAAGGAATGAATCCTGTGAAGGATCCTCTTATTCTCTTTCCATCTCCTTGGGTATTTCTTTTGCAAATTCTCAGCCAATGACTTCCAGTGATGAACCTCTTCGAGACGAGTTGGAATCCTAACGTAGTTTCTGTCGTCCTTACCAACTACTATCTCACTCATGTTAATGTCTACGGCAATACTTTCCCCTGGTTCAACCTTCTCTCCTTCTTTCTCAAAAACAATTTTGAGGAAAGCCTTCCCGTCCTTAACCACTAACCTAGCCTCCTTCATCCTCCAACTCAAGTACTCCTTCAAGTTCCTAGGATAACCCAGGATTGGTAGTTCACCTACACTTGCTATCCTAACAGTCATCCTCTCGAAGTTCACGCTATAGCTCGCTTTAGGAGTTAGCCAAACAGTTGGCTTATACACTCTAGGAAAACGTCCCCTCCTCGGGTTGTTGTACCAACCCTTGTATATCGAGAGTGAATCCCTATAACAGTCCTCAGCAACTTTAGACGGTAGATTATACTCTTCTCTTAACTTCTTGTACAACGCCTCGTGAACTTTCGAAAGCACTCCCTTCTCTTCCGGGTTTTTCACATTTTCCTTTAACCAAAACAACGAAAAACGTAGTGCTTTAACGTAGTTATTAACGATGGCTAGGAGGGAGTCTGATACGGCGATCTTCATCGAAACAGTTGCTCTGATCGCTTTACTACCCCTCCTAGCCATTAATGAAATTTAAGAAGAAGAATTATTTAAATATAAGGGGGCTATCCATCCCCGCTGGCGAGGCTTTCCGCCCCCTTAACCCCCCTTCTCTGTAAACTATCCTGCTCCTGCAGATAGGATCCCTTCATTAGAAAGATGAACAAAGACGATGAAAGGGAAGGAAAGGATAAGATAGGTTTTTCTTTATTTTAGCATAATATAAGTCTTCAAATATTCAGCATGAGACCATAAGAGGGGTGTTACAGATAAAGGAGAACCATCAAATGGATTGAGTTGCTCTGGCAAGAGTCCAGACACTGCATGTTTCCTTGCCCAGTCTAGCAATTGAATTGCCCTATCCTTATTTTTCTTAGCGTAATATTGCGCCAACCACATTGTCGTTATTATCCAAGGATTTCCAGGAATGTCCTTATAATCTCCTATCTTTTGATAAAAGTCGTTCTCATATCTTGCTAGCCCACCTACGTTCTTCACCCAGAGCTTTTCCTCTACAACTTTCACCGTTGACTCTACCATTGGATCGTTAATATCAAAGACCTGAAATGTTACTATTCCAAGAGTACTGGACTCAACTGTCTTGTCAACGTTTGTAATCTTTCCATCGTCCAAGTTAACGTACTTGAAGAAAACTCCTCTATCGTTATCGAAAAGGAATTTCTTCATTGCTTCCTTAATCTGATTAGCAGTATCCTTCCATTTGTTCATGTTTTCCCAATCTCCAACTACCTCGGCAAACTTTGAGGCTGAGATCAAACCAGCATATACGGAGGCCGCAGTGTACGTATGAACTCCAAGCTTCTCTTCCCACAAATCAAAAGTCTCCAGAGGTAACCCAGTCTTTTCATCCCTAAAGCTTACCATAAAGTTTGCTGCATCTCTGATGACGTGGTATACCTTTTTAATAAGTCATAGTCTCTACTCCTCTCAAAATAGTTCCAAAAAGCCCAGATAGCTGTACCTGTTTCATCTTCTTGTATGTTAAAGGACTTCTTGGTTCTCACTGTCCAAGGATGCCATGTACTTCCCCAAGTTCCGTCAGGGTTATACTTTTGAAATAGATAGCCGTTTTCAAAGAGTTTCGTGAAAAGTATATCATAAAACTTTCTCGTGAATGCAGTAAACCCTGCCATATCTAAAACGTTAGCTGTTAACGATGCATCACGAGGCCAGATGTATGCATATGTGTCAAGATTAAACTTCAGTATGTCAGTATCTAAGGACGCTGGTATTTCTCCCTTATCTCCCACATGCCCTAAAGAGATGGCAAGGCTCATTTTTGCCAACTCATCTTCCTGGGAGGAAGTAATTGATTTCCAGTATCTCTCATTTTTTTCATAGTTAAATTCTGCATTCTCCTTCATCTCCTTGAAAACTTTCGCAACCTCATCGTAATTTTCTCCTGCAATTATAAAATAATAGAAAGAAGGAGATGCTATTGAAATTGCCGATGCTACTGATCCTTGAGCTATGCTATTCTTTGATAACGTATCGTCCTCACAGTCCTTCAAAACTTCCTGTTTATCTCTTCTACCCATAGTGTATTCGTAAATTGGTGAAGTTGATCCCATTAAGAACCACGTCTTCCCTTTATAGTGTATTACTGCATCAAGAGTTGGATCATAAAATGCAGTGTCACCTATCTCGTTACCATTTAGCTTGAAGTCATGATAAAATATATATCTTATTAGACCATCACCTTTAGTCTCTACTTTTCTTATAATTGCAGGATAAGAGAAAATTGCTACGTCTGACATAGTTATATCAACTCCATCCCATGAAAATTTAGCATCGACTATTAGGTCCCTCATCTTTACGTCTACCTGAAGACCCTCAAGCCATGCAAAGTTTCCGTTATGCCATAAGCCTACCTTGAAGAAACTTCCAACGGCATGATTATACTGTCCCAAGTAAGGATAGTAGAGTTCCCTAATGTAAAAATTCTTATCATAAAGGGAAGCTATACTTCCATTTGAAGTGAAACCAAATCTCATATATATATCCACTAAAAATCATTTTTAAATTTTTAGAACAATGTCTTTCAGTTTGTTCATATTTAGCGTACTAGAGTAGGAATCAAGGAGAGAACATTCTAATTTATCGCTTTAGTCAGTTAGGTTCTCCACTAACCCTGTTACATCATTACCGTCAATTGAAAACTTCAAATCATTAACTACATAATGTTTACCGTAAACAACTAGAGCTGGAGGTAATGCACTCCTTATCGCTTCGTAAATAGACCTTGCATTCAACACTACAAAGTCCGCCTTCCTACCCTCGCCTATTCCATAGTTATTTAAGGACATGGCTTTGGCCCCGTTCCATGTTATCATGTTCATGAGAGAGTATATCTCCTCGGACACAAAATGATCCACGAGAAAAGCCTCCTGTGCTACCCTCAACATGTTCCCTTCTCCTAGAGGGTATATCATATCTGCAATGTTATCTGTTCCTAGAGCTACATTTATTCCTGCCTTCATCATTTGCCTTATTCTAGCTACGCCCCTCCTTTTTGGATATGAATCGTATCTCCCCTGTAGATGCATGCTTACTATGGGATTCGACACTACGTTAACCTTAGAGCTAACCATCATAGACATCAGTTTATCGAAATACCAAGAGTCATAAGAATGGGAAGCAGTCATGTGACTTATAGTTACTTTTTCTCCCATGCCGTTCCTGATGGCCTCCTTCACCACTTCCTCCGTAAAACGGGAGTTTGGGTCATCAGTCTCATCAACATGTCCATCAATCATCTTATTGTTCTCTTTAGCTAAGGAGAAAGCCAACTTTACTGATTCAACTCCCTCCATGAAGGTTCTCTCCCCATGAGGGATCATTCCTATAACGTCTGCCATGAGCGAAGCTTTCCTGAATTCTTCCTCTATTTCGTAGCGATACACCCCTGGTGTAGGAAACGCTACCACTTGTAAGTCCAATGGAATTTCCTCCCTTGCTTTATGCACCTTATACATTAGGCCATTCATAAAGGGCTCATGTGTTCTTACATGAGTAACCCCGTTAACGAACATAAGTGTAGTTATTTTCTTCAATCTTCTACGTACATCATCACAAGTTAACTTAGGTATTACATCCTCTAAGTTTCTGATTATTCCTTCGTGAAGTGTTCCGCTCTGATTTGGTTTTCCATATCTCAAAGTAACGGAGTAGCCCAGATGAGAATGAGGGTTCACAAAACCTGGGACTACAAGCCTTCCTTCGGCGTCAAAAATAGATCCGTCCTTTTTACAGCCTGAGGCTAAAAGACCTTCCTCTACGCAGAGTTCGAATAGACCATCTTTACCTATTACTCTTGCATTTTTAATCAACATACCTCTCTTTCATTATTTACACTATTAATACGTTCTTCCAGATAAAAGAAAAATTCTTTAGATTTAAGTGTAATATAACTTGACGACTTTAATCATCTTTCATTATACATCTAAGAGATTGAAAAAGCGTTCAAACTTTCTAAGATGAGCGTGCAAATATTTGAATGTATAACTTATTGAGAATACAACTAATATTTACTCCTTTGAAGTTTTCATTTCATATTAAGAAGACGAATTACACATAAATCTCTTTTATTTTTAAAATAAAGTAGAGTATAATAATAAACTAGAGAAAATAGGAGGAAGGAAGAAATGAAAGCATAAAATATATATTTTACTAGATTATAATAATTAAAATCAAGAATATGAATATAAAAAGGAAGATTAGAAAAAAGAATTTGCTTATTCTGGAGGAATCTCCTTAAATATTGTAGATACGTCTACTCCGTTCTTCTTTCTAATATATCTAGCCACTTCAAACCATATGAGGGATGCTACAACGATTCCCACCAAAAGTAGGATGGATGGTACTACGTTCCCTGAGAAGAGATCGAAACCGAATCCCGAAGGATTATATGTTAAAGCACCGTAACCTAGTAGAATGCCTATTGCGGAAATTACGCTTACTGCTGAAAGACCACTAGATATTAGGAGCTTATTGCTTAGTTTCCCAGCACTTTTTGATGCTCGGAATGCAGCTAAGGAAGCTATGAAATATTGGAATAACATGTAAGAGATTACTCCGAACATAAGAGAAAGGGAGAATCCCTGATAAATCTCTAGATAGTTAAATAGAAGTGCTATTGCAAAAAATACTAAAACGCTAAAGTAAGGGGACTTAAGCGTGGGACTGATATCTAAGAATTTCTCCGGCAACAGTCTATCCATAGCCACAGCAAACATAGCTCTAGTTCCGTTCAAACCTCCTATAAATGCATAGGAAACGAACCATGTAAGGGACGAGATCAATATTATCATTAGAAGAGGTAAGTTAGAAAGGGTAGGTATAATCACAAAGGCCAGAAGTGAATACGGCGCTACTGGAATACCTACACCTGAGGACGTGGTCCATCCAACGTCGGAAGCTTGAATAAAGAACCTTTGTCCTATGACATCAACAATGGAGAATACTAAAACCAAAGATAAGGCCGCCGCGAAGATATATGAATAAAGTATGCCACTCTTTATTGCTCTAGATCCCTTTTTAACTTCTCCACCTACCCATATTGGAGCATTATTGTAAATGAATAAATTTCCCATGATCATTATTCCTAATAACAAGGTTCCTAGCCCATTAAAGGATAAGGGTAGTTTATACGACGAGGTTATAACAGAATAAGACGGACCACCAAAGGAAGTTGAAATAGAGGAGAAGTCTCCAGCAAATCCTGCTCTTCCCACGCTGAAAAGAACAGCGATTATGACAAAGGTGCCAATGATCTGAAGAATGGTGAGACTAGATATCACCCTAGCTATCCATTTCATGTTTAGCATAAGCACAGCTCCAATTATCAATATCATAACTGTGGTAGATACGAAGTAATAGAACGTGTTACTTACTAATGTATTTCCCAGCGTTATAAGTCCTGGATCATGAAAAACCATACCCAATGTCTGAAAGAATGGCACTATCACGAGAGACTGTTCGGTTTGTACGTCTAGTCCTATTCCGTATCCGAATATGTTGACTAAAGCTTGAATCATGCCTAATCGCGGTCCTAAATAACGGGAGACATAAACGTAGTCCCCAGCCGATCTTGGAGTTAACATTCCAATGTAATAATACATAAATGCTGTAGGCAATGCAAGCAGCGCTCCAACTAGTGTAGCTAGCATCCAATTTGATCCAGGGAAGAAAACCGCAAACGTCAGTGGATATGCTATGCTTGCAGCTGGAGAGAGGTACATGAAGTTAAGGAGAAACGTTTCCTTAGAAGACAGTGTCCTAATTAGACCAGAGCTCTGTCTTGCAAATACTCCAGACTCTTGTTTCTCTCCTGACAAGGCAAATCATTGTTAATTATTTCCGGACTATATTTAAATGATTGTATAATTGAGCTAACAACTTTTTATCCTAAGATTATCAGTGCTTTTACATAGTATATTTCTTTAACCTTATTTTAAAAGGGTATTAAATCTACTACATTGTTTAAAACACAAAAAGATGTAACTATTAATATATGTTTTTTCTCTATCATGAATTTGTAACTTTTCTTCAAGCTTAAATCCTCCTTCTAACTTCCACTACTATAGCGAAACTTTCAATATTTTATAAACAAACTAATATTTTAGGGAGTTATAAATTAGTTTTTAGTTTTTTATAAAACTCTTATTTAAAAACCATTAAATTGAAAAATGTTTAGTTTTTCAATTTTTAGGTAAAAACGTTTACAGTGGAATCAAGAATTATATATCAATTACTGTTTAAAAATTAATTTATTTCTATATATTAAGGATTAAATTCATTTATGAATCACTCAATTTAATATAATATTCATTTTCTTTTGAATTTTATTAAAATTGATATTAAACTTTAGAATTTTTCTTCATTTCATATATCTCTTGTGAGATTATCTCTATTCCCTTCTCTATATCGTTTGGAGTAGAATAAGAGAAACTCAGTCTTAAATATTCCTTGCCATTTCCGTCAAAGAAAAACTTAGTCCCAGGAGAGATTAATACTTTTCTGGCTAGCTTCTCTTGAAGCTGATCTGAGTCTATACCCTTAACCCTAATGAAAAAGAATAGACCTCCTTCCGGTCTAGTCCACTCAGCTTCCGGAAGGTACTTTTTTAGAGCTTCCTCCATTATAACCTTTTTCTCCTCATAAATCCTCTTAGCTCTAGAAATACCTTCCCAGAAGCTCCCATCCTTTAGTGAACCGTAAAGGAGAGATAATGAAATGGAACTATTTCCTCCATCAATTTCTTCTTTCATATCTCTGAATTTCTCTATTAAACTTGGTTTAGCTACCATTATACCTAACCGTAACCCTGAGGAAAATACTTTGCTTAAAGTTGTAATATAAATAACCCTTCCGTTTTTATCCAAGGACTTAATTGTTGGTTCCTCGGGGGTAAGAAGACCATATGCATCGTCTTCTAAAATAAAGAAATCCCTTTCTTCTGCCATTTCCAATATTCTTTTCTTATCTTCTAACTTCATATGAATCCCAGTTGGGTTTTGACCTGTAGGTATAGTATAAACTGCTTTAATTTTATCTTTAATATTAATATCATAATAAGGAATTACTGGTAGCTTTACTGGGATTACATTTCTGGATTTAAACACCCTGATAGCTCCTGCAAAGGTAGGGTACTCTAACGCTACTTTATCGCCATCGTTAAGTAAAGTATTAGAGAAAATGAATATGCCTTGAATGCTACCGGTAGTAATTAGTATTTCGTCCTTTGAAGCATCAATTCCTCTGTACTTAAGCAGCCTAATTAACTCTTCGTCTAGATCTTGGAAACTTAACGTGCGTTCAAAAGGAATTATTGGAGATGAAAATGACCTAGGAAATACCATTGGATCAGGCAAACCGCCTCCAAGATTATATATCAACTTCACCATCACCTTTTCCAGTTTTAACGGCTAAATAGAAGAACACAGCAGATACAAGGATTACAATAGGCAACGATATCATTGATGGTATTGATAGGAATGTGATGAACGTTATTACCGCACTGAAGCCTAGATACCAGAGAGCAGGAACGTAGTTTTTAGAGAATGGTAACATTGCAAGCAATGCAACTAGAATAACTGCAGTTCCAAATAGAGTCTTAGGAAATCCTACGAAGCTAAATATTAATCCTGTAACAAGGAATGAGATTAATGATAATGTTCTATTTCTACTGTCATTGGTTAGCAAGTATAAGCTTACTGGGCCGTAGAGTAAGCCAGAAGTCTTGTTGCAACTAGATATCCTATTGACTGTTCAAATGTTGCAGAAAAGAACAAAGTCAACAAAGAGAACGCACCAAAAATCGCCACTGGAAGTATGGGAATGCCTCTCTTCTGATCTACCTTGCCCAGAGCCTTAGGGAAGCTCCCTGTCTTGGTCAAAGCATAGGAATATCTAACCATATCGCCAGCGCCTATTAGCGAAGCACCTGAGGGAGATATAACACCGTCTAGAATGAAGAGTGCTCCTAGCGCAGGAACTCCTGCTATAATTGCGCTCTCAGCTAAAGGAGCACTCATCTTTCCTACTGCACCCCACCCAGAGGACAGAACAGATGAGGACAATGATCCTATGAACACCAATGGAATAAGCGTATATAATATCATTGAAAGACCGAAAGCTATCATTATTGCCTTTCCAGTATCTGCTTTAGATTCTCCAGCGTAAACCATTGCGCTTCTGAATCCTCCATAAGCGAACATTGTGAGAGCTATAGCGTATAGAAAATTAGAAAACGAAGGCGAGAAGTTAATAGTGAAATTAGAGACATGAAAATCTAGATATGCAACTGATATAACGTAAATCAATAGAATAGCCAACTTCGCGTAAGTAATTGTATTTACAGATATTGAGAGACCTCTAATCCCTAAGTAAACCAGCAAGTATATTGAAATGACTATTAAGGACTCAACTAAGTAACCATCAATGGTAGGATATCCTTTTACCATTAAGGAAGGAAATATATAAGATAAATAATTTACTGTAGCTTCAGCTTCAACTGGTATAGTGAGCAAAGTCCCTATCATATATAGCCAGCCTACGCTTGAAGCCATAACTTTACCATGAGTGATGTTAATGAACCTTATTTTGCTTCCTACTAATGGGAACATCTTTGCTAGTTTAGAGTAAACTACCACTACTGGAAGAAGCAGAATGCCTCCCACTAACCAAACAGCTGGACTTAGTGGACCTGCTAAGGACGCCGTGACGGCCGGCAATAAAAGTATACCCGAACCTATTATATTACCTAATGAAAAGGCTATCAACGATATTAAACCGGCCTCCTTTTTGAAGTTTGGATTATCCTTTATTCCGACGTTTACGTTTCCTGCCATAGAACTCTCATGTTAAAACAGTATAAAAATCTTCAAAGATAATTATCTAGATATAATTCAAGAACTTATATTATAGATTAAAAATTATCTAATACTAGATGTTAACATGTTTCAATAGTAAAACCATTTTCATTGAAACTTTGAAGCTTAAGACAAGTTAACTCCTTCTTCGCTTTAAGTTCTAGTAAAGGAATAAGGCGAAGGACTATAACATGAATGAATATTGAAACTAGAGGGAATCATAAATTTTGGTTAGTTCGTTCCACAAAGATTCCGGTATCTCAATGGTATCCTTTGGTCCTTGGGAGCCAGGCAACCTATACGAATCAGTTTCAGGAATCCTGCTAAGAATTTCCTGAAAGTTAGACTTACCCAATAAATCTTGCTTAATGGAGATCGCAAAGAAGGGATTAAAATCATTCTCCAAAGAAAAATATGACATGAGCATTTCCACTGCTAAGGCTAGGTTGAATCCCTTATATGCACCTATTGGAGTTAGAGAACCTCCTTTCAATAACTCCATTGGATCCGTTGTGGGCTTTCCCTCAGCATCTAAGAGCAAACCTTCTTCTATTGTTTCACCTTTTAGTATAGATGAAAAAATTTTACCCCAAGATGCATTGCTTAACGAAGTATCTATATAGACAGGACAATCAGGAAATGAAATGCTAATTGGATTATTACCAAGTACCCTTCTTTTCATACCAGGGAGAGACATAAGAGGAGGACTTCTAGCCATCATAATAGATACATAGCCCTTCTTTGCCATCCTGACTGTGAAAGAAGATAGCCTTCCTAGATGGGATACATTCCTACCAATAAAGACGAGAATATCACCATTCTGTTCGGCGGATTTTCTGAGAACTACTTGACCGAATGTCATCATACCGTCAATCCTCACAAGAAATCCTTGTCTATTAATTTCTGGTATTCTCTTTGGACAAATAGGAGGAATCTTTTGTCCTCCTATGTCTATCTGTTCTCCCCTTGCAGCTCTCACGTAGTAAGGTATGAGCTGTACTCCATGATCATCATGTCCCATAACGTTAGATTCAACTAATTCATCTGCCAGAATTTCAGCGTATTCCTGATACGTAAGTTTTTGAAAGATTGAATAAGTTATTTCCCTTAGTTCCTTGCTTGTGACTAACATAGGATTCACTACTCCTTCGATGGTTTAAGCTATATCAGTTTGTTTTTAAATAATGATCTGGTATAACCTTCGATTAATGAAAACTTTTAACATAGACCGTGAAAACTTGAAGGTAAATATTATAAATATTAGAAGTTTTAACCTCCACTAGATAGTTATATGACCATATTCTCGTCCAACAATCTACGCATCTGAAATCTTGAAGGAGAGAAAACGTCCAGAAACTTGTTCCTTCTGCCTAAGATTACGTCAGACATTACCTTTCCAGAGTAAGCTGAGAACATAACCCCATGTCCGCTATATCCTGCGTCTACAAATAGCCCCTCTGGCCATGAAGGGTCAAATCCCATTATATGAGAGTGGTCAGGGGTTATTTCATAATATCCGCTCCAACCTCTCAATAGTCTCACTCCGTCAAGATTCCTCACTGTCCTTCTAATAAATGATATAAAGTCGATTGCATCGATTAATGAAACGTCCATACCCGAAGCTTCCTTTGCGTAATCAGCTCCTCCAATTAGCTCCCCCTTAAGGGTTTGGGAGAAGTAAAATCCATTTCCTATCACTAATGGTTTAATTCTGAATTTAACTCCCTCAGTTATGAAAATTTCTCTCTTCTCTGGTTTTATTGGTAGAGATATCCCATTTCTACTCATGAACTCACCAGTCCATGCTCCCAGAGTTACAGCTATCACGTCGCCTTCAATTTCCCCGTTATTGGTCTTGACTCCAACTACCTTACCTCCACTGGTGAGAAATGAAAGTGCTTCGCCGCGGACTAATTTTCCTCCCATCTTAGCTATTTCAATGTATAAACCCAAAGATAGATAATCATGATGGAAGGAGCCATCTTGCGGTGCATAATAACATTTTCCTTCCTTTAGGAACGAAAACTGAGAACAGTCTATAAATTCTCCTCCCACGCCTTCAGAACGCCATAGGGAGTCTAGAAGCTTCATCCTCTCTATTTCCTCTTCGTCTAAGATCCAGAGATAACCCGTTCTACTACAGAAAGGATTCAATGGTAATTCTTGACATATTGAAAGAAGGTAAGGAATTGCCTCCTTTGCATATTCTATGTTTTGTTTGGAATT
The DNA here is from genome assembly GCA_032834875.1 of Sulfuracidifex metallicus DSM 6482 = JCM 9184. Classification (NCBI taxonomy): domain Archaea; kingdom Thermoproteati; phylum Thermoproteota; class Thermoprotei; order Sulfolobales; family Sulfolobaceae; genus Sulfuracidifex; species Sulfuracidifex metallicus. Next base: position 1,719,294 of record CP135238.1, on the reverse strand, counting down.
AAAATGATAACGAAATCTCCCAGCATTTCTACCACTGGATCCATGGTTAACCTCTCCCTTTTCCACTAGCGTTACATCAACGCCCTCCTTAAGAAGGTGGTATGCCAATGATAACCCGTGGCTTCCAGCTCCTAAGATTATAACTTTCATGCGTCACACCGGGTAAAGAGGAGAACGAAACGTAATGAGCGTGGTGCTACCTAACAAGCTTCCCACTACGAAAGAACATGCCTTTCCTTGACACTCACCTAAACATATGCCTGAAGTACGCTTGAGCATCTCTACAGACTTAAATCCTTTATCAACGAATTCCATTACGTCGTTCCACATGATGTCTTCGCACCTGCATGCATATCCTCCCAGACCATAATCGTAGGGGTTAGCCTCGCCCTCGTCGTGATAGTAGAAACGCAATGGAGTATCCATCAGGTATTCAGTTACGTCTTCGCTTACGCTCTTGGCAGAGATCTCAGGATCGTCAATACCCCTAGCACCTCCAACTACTCTATGTCCACACTCCATCCAACCGTTTTCGTCGTGATTAGGAATATAAACTCCCATTCCCCTGACTAAACGATATGTACAACCAACGTTTGATATACCTTCTAAACGTGGTTGTTTCAGTGGTGCGAAAACTATGGCGTCGACCAGAGCTTCTCCATCATCCCATCTAGCCTTGAGCTTTCCGAACGAATATGAAACCTTCAAGGATTTAACCTCATCCATCTCTATTCCCTCTTCGTTTTGCATTTCCCTACCTCTTTTTGAAAGAAGGATTGTTCTATGAGGAGTTAACACGCGTTTTGAACCGGACAGGACTGCAGTTCTTATAGCATCATCTCCGGAACCTAGAACCAAGACATTCTGATACTTTCCGCGAAACTTAAGATACATGTCCCTAGAGATCACTCCTGGTAGATCATTCCCCTCAAATAGAGGAGGAAGATATCTCCCACCTACGGCAAAGATGATTTCGGGATTCTGAAGGATAACTATCTTTTCCCCAATTCTGAATGCGTAACCCTCGCTAAACTTTCCCAAGAAATCACCTTCAATTATTCTATCCCTTTTATTCTTCAGTATTGACTTAACTTCGTTTATTAGAGGATCCATGGGATCAAAGAGTGTATTTGTCCGGAGATTATTTGCAATCAAAACCGATTTATCATCAAGGGAGAATAGACCAGAAATTCCTGCTCCAACAATTACCTTTTTCCAGTCCTTTTTTTCCACTTCATACTCAACACCATCAATAATCCTGTCTGGAAGGTTAGATATCCTTGATATTACCTCTATGACTGACTGATTCCTTAACCCCTTAGAGTGAATTATAGTAGAACTGAACCTAATTCCCCCTGGATTTCTAGGTTCAGGAGGAAAACAATTTTCCTCAATTTTACCTTTTACAACCACGTTTACATAAGGGAGACCCTTCTCGCAGTCAAAAGGTGCCCTCAGCCTATAATGTCTCCTGCTTCTTACGTAATTCATGTTGCTAGCCTCTCCGGATGATACGGCATAGCGTTCAACCTTCTTCCCAAACACTGGGCTAGGGCGTTTTGCACAACCGGAGTAGCTACAACTGCTCCAGCCTCACCTATTCCCTTCGAACCGGTAGGATGAGGGGAAACTCCAAACGTAAAGTGTTCCCACTTCATTCTTGGTGCTTCCATCGCTGTCGGTAACAAGTAGTCGCCAAAGTTTGAGTTAATTACCCTTCCCTCTTGTATTGTTGCCTCCTCGTAAAGTGCCTGAGATATTCCCTGCATTACTCCTCCTTGGAATTGACCCTCAGCTAGAAGCGGATTTATCACATTACCTACATCGTCTATTCCTAAGTATTCTTCTACCTTCGTCTCTCCAGTTTCCTTATCTAGCCTTAAGAGAGCCATATGAATACCGTACGGAGATGTGGGTTTATTAACAGGGTAGACCGCAGTTACGTCGAGGGAAATTCCCAGCTTATAGGCGTTCTCAGCTAATTCCTTAAATTTCAGGCTTTTCCTCTCTCCTTCCCTCTTGTCCTTGACTTCTCCGTTCTCATAAATTACGTCCTCAACGTCCAGATTCAGAGACTTAGCTCCAGCTTCCTTTAGCTTTTCCTTTAACATTCCTGCTGCCTTAATTACAGCAGAACCTCCAACTGTGACCGTCCTACTACCCCAAGTGCCTATACCGTCCTCTATTATGTTGGTATCACCCCACTGTACTTCCACCCATTCTATCGGAATTTCCAACGCGTCTGCTGCAAGCTGAGCGAAGGCTGTTCCATCTCCTTGTCCATGTGGACCCGTGCCGGATACAACCACAATCTTACCATCAGATTTGACATATATTCTTGACGTTTCCCATGGACCAAAACCCGTTATTTCAACGTACATGGCTACGCCGAGGCATAACCCTTCAGCTTCTGCCTTTCTCTTCATGGCAAAGTAATAGGGTTCGCTCTTCCTCATCAACTCGTAATAGTCTCCAGAATCATAAGTGACCCCGAACGCGTTCTCGTAAGGCGTACTCTTTATTAGGTTCCTTTTCCTAATTTCTAGCTGGTCTATCTTAAGTTCAATTGATAACTCGTTAATTATGGACTCTATGAAGTATGTTCCCTCTGGTCTTCCGGCTCCTCTATATGAAGTAGTTGGTACCAGATTTGTGTAGACTCCCAATGCGTTTACTTTAGCGTTTCTGATAAGGTAAGGACCTAGGATCATCCTAGACGTACTAAGAATGTTCCCGGATTCGTCATCGTAAGCGTCCTGATAAGGAGCCCCAAGATTTCCCACTACCTCTCCAATCAGTGCTGTAATTATCCCTTCCCTGGTAGCTCCAACCTTATAGGAGAGATGTTTATCCCTTCCATGTCCCGCGCTTATCATCTCCTCAGTTCTCGTTGGTATCCATTTGAGGGGAAATCCTACTTTGGTCGAAAGAAAACTCACTGCATATTCCTCGGGATGGGTTATTATTTTACTTCCAAATGCTCCTCCCACGTCAGGTTGTATTGCCCTTACGTCAGCCCCCAAAAAATTCACTAAGTTCCTCCTTAGGTAATGCGCAGACTGTGTGGAAGACCAAACATTAAGTTTACGACCGTCGAACCACGCCACTATCCCTCTAGTCTCCATGGGGGAAGCTATCAACCTTTGATTCTTCAGCTCGCCTTCTATGACCACAGGTGATTCCTTAAGAGTCTTCTCCGGTTCACCAGCCTCAAAGTTCTTTCTCAGTCCTACGTTACTCTCCAGACCTGAGTAGACCTTCACTTCATCCCTCATTGCCTTCAACGGATCAGTCTCATACGGTAAATCTTCATATTCTACTTCCACTTCTTCAAGGAGATCGTGAGCCTCATAAGGATCATTTGCAACTATCGCACCCAGAGGCTGTCCTACATACGTAGTCTCTTTAGACGCAATAGGAAAGTCCTTTCCAGGATTTACTATATCGCCTCCGTAAAAAGGAATGGAAGACCTTATTTTAAAGTTGGCATGAGGTCTTTCAGATCTAACAAAAACCACGTATTTCATATTGGGTAAAACGATGTCGTCTACGTAGTTGCCTCTTCCTTTTATGAAATTTAAATCCTCTATCCTTTTGACGGGTTTTCCAACGTACATATATACATATTTTTGATGTAAAGATTTAATCTCTTTTCCTTCAGTTTTAAAAAAGTTTTTAAAATGCCTCCTAAAAAATAAGCTTTATTTTAATAGTGTAAAGAAAGTTAGGAGAAGGATTTATATCTAGTCTAAAGTTAAGCTGATTAAAGTTAAAGATTTTTCACCTCAATGTTATGAACACTTCAATCAGAACTAAACTCTCTTTTCAATCTCATATAAGATTCAAAATCAACTACATGTATGTTCACATATCTATTCTTTAAGATATACATAAACAAAGTCTTGCAATAATATGCAAAAACAAATAGAAGTTAAGTGAAAGATCGTTGCTGATGAGCGTTTTTCATCAATTCTTTTACTTTATTAGTAAAGATTTTAAGATGTATTTTGTTAGAAATTAATTTAGATAATATATTACAAATTTTGCTAAACTTTTATCTATACGAAATATTTTTACTTTTTTACTTTACGTATTAATTTTCAAGTTATCCTCTTATTATATCCATTGTTTTTACCTTGTAAGTTTTCGACACTATTGCACCTTTACCTTTCACTTCCCTCTCTAGCACGAGGTAAATGGCACTAAGTATACCATCAATGTAAAAACTTCCAGGATTACCTATCCTAGTATTTCCTAACTTGTCTGTCGCTCCAGATTCATGAATGTGCCCATGAAGACCAACAATAGGTTTATAGGTTTCTATTATATCCCTAACTGCCTTCGAACCAACGTGATATCTTTTTCTATCTTTACCAATAGCCATATCAAGTTTAGTGTCGATTGGAGGAGCATGAGCGTTCAATATAATGTCTCCTTCTTTCACCTGCTTCATCATGGAGTCCAGCTTCAAGAAAAGAGTTGAGTCTGGAATTTCCCTATAACTATTGTATGGTGTAGGGTTAACATATCCTGAACTTACCAAGTTCAAATCCTCAATTTGCTTTACTTTCCCTTCGATGATTTCTATCCCAAAAGAAGAAAGAGTATCATCTATACCCAGTGGATCATCATTTCCAGTGTTCCAGAAAACTTCGATGCCGCTTCCGTCCATCTTTTCATGAAAGATCTTAACCCATTGAGATGCTTGTTTCTCTAGCTCTCGCTCTACCAACGATAACATATATTTCTTGTTAGATGTAGCTTCATGGTATTCCTCCTTAGTCATAACAAGGGGGATCTTTCCAGACTTTTTGCCGATCTCCATCAATTGGTTAACATCAACTTCATTCCCTTCCAGAGAGAGTCTACTGCTTCCCTCCATTATAACTGGGACGAAATCCTTGGAGAACAAATCTCCTCCGAAGATCAAGTAATTCGCCTTATACATCTTCGCTGCATTTAAGGATTTCCTGAATACTGTCTCTGACCCGTGTATGTCACTTACGAACAAAATCTTCGTTTGGAACGGCATAAAAGATCTTACTATAAGATAATAAAAAGCTTTTATAGAAAATAATTTAAAAGAGTTTAACTCGATCTTTTAGCATTACCTTCACTTTATGAAAACATAAACCGAGAAAAAGGGATGAAATAATAAGTTTATAGTAACCATTTTATAATAATTTTTAGAAATGAAAGATAGAAAAGAAGTTTTTATTGAACTTAACTTGGAAAATCATGACAAAGGATACGTAGATCAGAAGAGTGAATAAAGACAAAGTTTAAATATTAAAAGTAAGATAAAAAACTTATGACTAAAGAAATAGAGATAAATTATGCAAACGTCTGGTCTTTCCTTCTTAACAAAGGTGAAGCTTACGTTATTCGGGCGGAAGAGTTTCAACCAGGGGAATACATTTGTAGACATGGAACGGAAAGCGTACAATGCATAGTTGACAAGGTAATTGAAGCTAATCCTTTAGTCATGAGAGAGTACGTAAATAAGAGCGGGTTTTCCTCTTTGCAGGAATGGATGAGTAGGGCTGCGAGGGTTCACATGAGCCATGTTAGAGGAGGTCCATTTAGAAAAATGATGTCTTTAATGGACAAAAAATACTTGCTTCATCTAAAATTAATTTTAGAGAATAAAGAATAAAATATATTAAATAAGAGGGAAAAAGTTCGTTCTAGTCTTTCATGATAACTTTATTAGTATAGGTGGAAAACGTGGAATCATCATGATTGGGACTTTTATGAAATGAAATAAATGACCTCTCATTTTCAATAATCTTCTTGTTCTCGTTAAATAGAAATACAGTTTCTTCTCTTTTAGATGATATCCTGAGGTTATACTTGTCCTCACTTCCATATTAAAATTGCACCTTAACTTTTAATATTATTATAATATATTATGTGTAGAAAGAAGCTAAATTATTAATTTATTAATAATGTTTATTAATAATGCCAAACACAAGTTCTAAATGTGATAATAAGCGGAGTAAAGACTCCTACCCCGGATGGGATCACCGAGGTAGAAGTTGAAATAGAAGGAGAAAGGATAAAGAAAATAGGGAAGTCACTGTTGGGTGAAGAGAAAAAGAACTACCACGGCATGTTATTGATTCCGGGCGGGGTTGATAATCATGTACACATTTACAAGAGATACTTACGAGTACCTACCTCTGACACAGTTAAGGATAGCACGAAAGCAGCAATATATGGAGGAACAACCACTGTAATTGACTTTGCATTTGCAGATCACAGTCCTAACGTGGAAGAGAGGATTTCCCATTTCCAGGAAAGTTTGACAAATTTCTCCTTCCATATATTCGCAGACAATTGGAGTGATAACGTAGAAAAATACTCTAAGTTTTTCAATTCCGTTAAATACATGATGGTAGATTACGCTAAGCTTAAGCCATCATTGTCGGGATTGAAAAAGATATCTGAAAAACTCAACGGTTACGTTATGGTTCATGCCGAAGATCATGAGCTGATTTCCACGCTTTCCTGCGGTAAAAGGGGAAGTCCCTCGCTTCATGCGTTAGTTAGACCTGAGGAAACTGAATGGATTTCAGTCCTAAGGGCAAAACTGTTGGTGAGGCAAGGTTTAGTTGCTCACGTTAGCTCGGGATTTACGTTGGAATTAAAGGGGAATATGAAAGCTGAGACTACTCTTCATCACCTAATCCTAAGCAAGGAAGTTTACGACAGGGAGAACGCTCATAGATACGTTACTTCTCCTCCAGCTAGAGACCCTGAAGAGTTATGGAAGAGAATTAACATGATAGACATGATAGCTACTGATCATAACTGGTTTGATTCTTCAATTAAGGACTCTAATAGGGAGTTTCCAAATCTAGTTCCGGGGTTGCCTGGTGTTGAACTCAGGGTACCCATGATTATCACGGAATTCATGAGAAGAGGATTACCTCTATATAAGGCTGTGGAACTGCTCTCCGTTAATCCGGCTAAAATGAATGCTTTAGATACAGGTAAGATAGAGGAAGGATATAGGGCTGACCTTGTAATATACGATACGAACATGAAATGGAAGATAACTGCAGAAAATACTCACATGGCTGACTGGACACCGTATGAGGGATACGAGGTTATAGGAAAACCAAGGTATGTTTTCAGAAACGGTGACCTTGTCCTGGATGACGGTGAGATAAAAGAAGGAAAAGGTAAACTATTGAGGAGGACAGACATTGATTGAGGATCAGATGGTTGCGGGGATTGTTGTCGTATTAATAGGAGTGGTTTCCTTCTTACTTGTAAAGTTAGCTCTAAGGTTTAAAAACTGAAGCATTTCTTTTCAAGAGAAATACGTGGAAAGGACAACAACTCTTACCTATTCTTGCATATACAATTTAAAAAATTGAGAGTTATCTCTCATTAGTAGAATTAAAGCGTTGGTAATACGTTGTAATTTTTCTTGACTAAAATGAAACAAAACAGATTAGAAACCTCAAACTATTCAAGTTCTACCTTTTAGATTCTGTATTATGTTAAAAAGTTTTAACTAATAGCCCTAGAAAGATAAAAGATTATAATAAGTTAGACTTTAATGTTTATAAAACTTACTATCTAATTCCTTTTATGAATAACTTCTTATCAAGTAAATTAAGTAGAGAAGTAAAAGTAATAGATGATCCTAAGGTTGTAGCTGAGAAGTCAAGGGACTTCAGCCATACTTCTCCTTTCCTCCTCGAGAAAATGAAGAAACACAAGGCTGACGTTGTAGTATTACCTCAGAGTGAGGAAGACGTTTTGAAGGTGGTGGAGTTGGCATTGGAGGAGCACATACCCCTTGTCCCAAGAGCAGGCGGCAGAAACAACGTAGGTGGAGTCATACCATTGAAGGGAGGAATAATAGTTGACTTGTCTTATTTAACGTCGCTCTCAGTCGATAACAACGAAGTTATTGCTGGAGCAGGTTCTCTATTCTCTCAAGAAGGAAAGCTTCTCTTCTCTCCTAGGGTATATCCTTCCACCTTCAGTGAAGGGGCTACAGTGGGAGGTTTCTTCTCTGGAGGGTCTGGTGGAATAGGTGAATTCAAATATGGAAGGAACTGGGACCACGTTCTTGAAGTGAGAATGGTAAACCCAAGGGGGAAGATGACGACGTTGAGGGGAGGGGACGTGAAGGTTGCAGCTCATGCTGAAGGAACAACAGGCATAGTAACTAGGCTAAGACTAATGACCAGGAAAAACGATAATGATGTTCCAATAATGTTAGAGTTCGATTCCCTTAAAGAATCACTTAATTTCGTTGAATCCTTATTTGACGGTGATTATCCAATATACCACGTAACATTAAGATCTCCTCAAATGTCAAAGCTGTCAGAGAACATTACGGGTGTCTCAACAAATAAATGGAACTTGATGGTAGTATGCGAGGGAGAATGCCCTTTCCACGGAAACTTGAAGGCAGGCGCTAAAGTATGGGAAAAGAGGTTCTTGTTCTTCGGCGGGACCATCACCACTGCAATGGGCGCATATAAGAGAAGGATGTATTACATGGTGAAGGACATACCACTTGAAGAAACTTTAGAGAAGCTGACCAAGGTTTCGGAAACCGACGCAATGATAGCCGATGTTGAGTTCGATGTAGGAAGATCATCGCATCCTTTCGTTTTAACTGACTCTCCATCAACTTACAAACAAGTGGGGGAAATTCTGGGAGGGACTAATTTCGACTTGAACAGCATCAGAATAAACGATCGACTAAAGCCAGACCACTTACATAGAATTATGTGGTATAAGAGGGCTTACGACAAGGAAGACTTGTTCAACCCAGGTAAGGTGGAAATATGACATTAAACGTTGAAAGGTTGAAGATGCTGGACGTTCATTTCTCCACATCCATTGAGGATAGACTAAACTCTGTCAGAGGATTAGACAAAGAGCAAGGAAAAATACCTGATGCTATCGTTTTCCCCAGAGATGAGGATGAAGTTTTGAAGGTTGTGGAGTTGGCATTGGAGGAGCACATTCCTCTAGTTCCTAGGGGAGGAGGAGTTAGCAGTGCAGGAGGAATAGTGATGAAGAAAGGAGGTATCATGGTTGACATGAGACGAATGAAAGGAATTCAGGCTGGAAAAGGAGAGGTAATGGTAGAAGCTGGATCAGGCTATGTGTTCAACGCTAGAGTTTATCCAACCTTGTGGAAACATGCTACTGTAGGAGGGAACTTCTGCGGAGGATCATGGGGAATCGGATCAATGGAATATGGTCTAAACTGGGATCAGGTTCTTGAAGTGAGAATGGCAAACCCAAGGGGGAAGATGACGACGTTGAGGGGAGGGGACGTGAAGGTTGCAGCTCATGCTGAAGGAACAACAGGCATAGTAACTAGGCTAAGACTAATGACCAGGGAAAGCGTTCCGATAGTCTCTAAGATAATTATGTTTAATGGTTTAGAGGAAGCCATAACTTTCACGCGGAAACTATACGAGGAAGTTCCTCCTCTGTATCATATGGTACTACGATCTCCTGAAATAGCACATTTAACGTTAGGCCCAGACAAGTGGCATCTAGTTATAGCATATCAAAAAGGTAGAGACGTGGAAATTCAAGGAGAAGATGGAAAGGTAATATGGGAAAATAGGGATAAGTTCTTCGCCGGAGCTTACATGGAAAACTTCAACTATTTTGAATATTCCACATATCATCTACCTTTAGAGAGCTTCGGAGAAAGCCTTAGGAAAGCGTCGTCCATGGGAGCCATAAGTGAGGTTGAGTTCGCCAATGACTTCAAGGCTCATTTGGACTTCATGGGAACTAGTGACGTCATGGATAAAATCAGTGCGATGATGGGGAAGTCCTCCTTCGATGTAAACGATGTTTTCATAAACTCCAGACTATCTAGAGATCATATACAGAAGATAATGTGGTATAAGAGGGCTTACGACAAGGAAGACTTGTTCAACCCAGGTAAAGTTAAGTTCTAAGTGAAGATTTTCATGACTTAGAAAACTTACATTCTCGTATTAAATCGAAATAGGTGAGACCCAGATTTAATTACTATTATTTATATAAAAGCTATAATATGAGTTTGACAAGAGGCTTTTGCAAGAGAGTTGGAATAACCTAAGACTTGACGATTCATATATATGAATTTTTATAAGTAAGTGTATAAGAGATGTATTTCTTAAATGAAGCTCTTAGAAGTAACTAGAGATCAAGTAAAAGGAAAAGTAGGAGTTATAGCTATAGGAAGTGTTGAACAACACGGTCCCCATTTACCTATGGGAACTGACTCATTAATGGCAGAATGGCTTGCTTCTCAGCTGGAGTCAAGCTATCCAGAGGAGGTTATCCTTTTCCCCACTCTAACGTATGGATGCTCGTTCGAACACGGAAATCAACCCTTTATTGGAGTATCTTACATTAACATGATAAACTTCCTGACAGATCTAGCGGAGAGCACAAAGAGAGCTGGACTCTTATCGTTAATAATAGTGAATGGACATGGAGGTAATGAAAGCCTTCTTGATGTAGTAAGAAGGCAAGTAAACTTCGCCAACGATAAGTTTAAGGTATACTTGTTTTCCATGGTTGGAAGGGACAAGGGTCTATTCAACGTTATTGATATGCACGCCGGTTCAGTTGAGACCTCTAGAATGTTTTTCTTGAAACCATCTTTAGTAAGGATGGAGAAGTTGAAAGAGATAAGGGACTTCTCCGTGAAAGAAGGAGTTTTTCAGACGATAACCACTGATAAAGCTAATCCGTACGGGGTCATAAACGTAGGAGGCGATGTTCAAGTTGATCCTAAGAAAGGGGAGGAGTCCATGAGAAATGCGTACGCTGATCTAGAATCGCTATTTCTCAGAGTGAAACAGTCTTTGGCTATCAATGAAGGATAAAAAAGAGGTAAGAGAAAACTTTTAGCATACTAGAATATTTCCATGACTACAAGTTGACTTCACATACCTGCTACAATTTTATAAAGAAAAAGCGAAACATTATTGTAATTCAATACAAAAAAGTAGAGATGTGCACAAATATACATAAACGTATCAACATTTCTCTTTTCGTTTAGTTTCCACTTTTAGGTCTTTAGATTTTACTACGTTATGTCAAGCGTTACGGGAGCGTGATCTGAGCCCATTACACTTTCCAGAATATCTGCACTTGTAACTCTATCCTTTAGCTTCTCGGAAATCACGCAGTAGTCAATTCTCCAGCCTATGTTCTTCTCTCTGGCGTGAAACCGGTAAGACCACCAAGAGTAATGTCCACCTTCCTTTACGAACATCCTGTAGGTATCTACGAATCCCATTCCAAGAAAGTGATGAAACCATTCCCTTTCTTGCGGGGTAAACCCAGCATGATTTACGTTATCCTTTGGTCTAGCTATGTCTATTTCCTCATGGGCTACATTAAAGTCTCCACAAATAATGGATGGTTTAGGTAAGGAGTTAACGTATTGTTCGAAGGCTTTATTGAAGGACAGCTTAAAGTCAAGCCTCTTTAGTCCTTCTCCTGCGTTTGGGAAATATACGTTTATCACATTAAAGTCAGAGAACTCACAAGTTATCATTCTTCCTTCATCGTCGAACTCATGTATTCCCATTCCAAACTTAACCGAGAGTGGTTCTGTCTTAGTTAATGTCATAACACCACTATACCCTTTCTTCTTTTGCTGGATTAAGGAAAACCTTATACGACGAGAAGTCTAACGGAACTTGGTTAGTTTTCACTTCTTGAAACATTAGAACGTCATATTCCTGAGTCTTAATCAGATTCAGGAGCCCCTTATTTATAGCAGTTCTCAAGCTATTAA